>PHAH01000008.1 GCA_002841655.1 Candidatus Falkowbacteria bacterium HGW-Falkowbacteria-2 | reverse complement strand
AAAATCCATATTGGCAAAACCGTGACCAGAGGTCTCGGTGCTGGTATGAATCCAGACTTAGGACGTGGTGCGGCTGAGGAATCACAGAATGAAATCCGCGAAGCCCTCAAGGGCTGCGACATGGTTTTCGTTACTTGTGGTCTTGGTGGTGGCACTGGTTCTGGCGCTTCCCCAATCGTCGCCCAGGTGGCTCGCGATTTAGGGGCTCTCACCGTGGCTGTAGTCACTAAGCCTTTCGTCTTTGAAGGCGGACAGAGAAAGAATATTGGTGACAGAGCTTTTGCGGATTTAGCGGACAAGGTTGATACAATCATTACTATTTCTAACGACAAACTTTTGCAGGTTATTGATAAGCGCACCTCTTTACTAGAAGCTTTTGCCATCGCAGATGATGTTCTAAGACAAGGTGTGCAGGGTATCGCTGAAATTATCACTGTTCCTGGTGTTATCAACGCCGACTTTGCCGACGTCAAAGCAGTTATGGCTAACGCCGGCTCTGCTTTAATGGGCATCGGTCAGGCTAGCGGTGAAAACAAAGCAATTGAAGCTGCTAAGGCCGCCATTAATTCCAACTTATTAGATATGTCTATTGATGGTGCCCGTGGCATCGTCTTCACAATTACTGGTGGTCCAGATTTGAGTATGAACGAAGTCAGTGACGCTGCTAAGGTCATTACTTCCGCTGCTGACGAGGACGCTAAGATTATCTTCGGTGCTGTTATTGATGAAAGCATGAAGGATCAAATCAAAATTACCGTGGTTGCTACCGGTTTTGATGGAAAAAGCAGTGGCACTAAGACTGAACTGAAGAGCTATACTCCAAATCCTTTTATTGAAAGCGAGAATGAGAAGGAAAGCGCTCCTGCCTCCGCTCTCTGGGGAGACAAGAAGGCTAAAGTACAGACCATTAAGAATATCCCCTTAAAACCATTAGTTGAAAAACGGGTTGAAAAGGCCGTTGAGCCTGAGAAGGATGATGATGAGGATGATTTGAGCGTTCCAGCATTTATTCGGAAGAAGATGGGAGGATAATTAACAAGTATTTTATATAAAACGGGGCCATAAGGTCCCGTTTTCGTTTATACAACCATAAAACTATGAATCTATGAATCAGAGATTTTTTTATATATAATGTAGGTATGAGAATCGACTTCTGCGTGCCCGTCTACAATGAAGAGGCAATCTTTAGTGCTAATGCAGAACGCATCTGGCAATTTTTGTCGGGGCAGAAAAGAGATTATGAATGGAATCTGGTCTTTATTGTGAACGGCTCATCTCAGAGCTTTGAAAAACAGGTGCAAACATTCGCTGATAGTGGTCATTTGGGAGCTCGTTGCTTTATCATTCCTCAGGGCGGCAAGGGGAGGGCGATAAAGGCCTATTTCAACGCGAGTCAGGCCGACATGTTAGTTTATATGGATATCGACCTCGCCGTTGACCTGGAGGCCTTATCACGCCTCATAGAGCCGATCCTACATGATGAAGCTGATCTGGTATTTGGCTCAAGAATGTTACCCTCTTCTTCAATAAATCGCTCATGGTTACGAGAATCAAGCTCGCGTGCTTATATTCGATACTCACGATTACTACTTAAACACCACTACACTGATTTACAGTGCGGATTCAAGGCCATAAAGACCAGTGTTTGGCACCAATTATCACCATTTATAAAAAATGATGACTGGTTTTTTGACACCGAACTGATTTATCATGCCCAAAAGCAAGGATTTAGGCTGAAAGAGATTCCGGTAGACTGGTCTGAAAATAGATATAGTGGCCGTCACAGCAAGATTAACATGCTAAGTGATGGTTGGCGTTTCTTCATCGAGACTTTGGCTCTCAGACGTCGCGGATAGGGTTCAAAAAATGACATTTATATAAGCCCGTAGTTACGGGCTTTTGTTATCCCTGCAGATTATTAGCCTTTAATTAAAAGGGTTTAAGCTTGCTGTGGATAAGCTTTATTAGAAATGTCCTTTTGAAGCATTATTATTAAATTTTATCTGAATATTAGTTGATTTTGACCCACATTTTGGATTCTGCTATAATGAAGTTAATTACTAGATTTAGTGGGTAAACGTTAAACAGCCCACAAAATATAGCTTTTATCAAGCTTTTATGAAATGTCCGGTCTGTTATTATCATGACACGAAAGTGGTTGATTCCCGTGTAGCGCCGGATGGCCTTTCAATACGCCGTCGTCGTGAATGTTTGAAGTGTACTTTCCGCTTTTCAACTTACGAAGAAATCGAAATTCTTGATCTCATCATCGTGAAACGGGATGGCCGCCGTGAATCCTATAGCCGTGAGAAATTAGTGAGTGGATTGAGAAAATCTTTAGAGAAGAGGTCGGTGACAGAAGATAAGTTTAAACAGATTATACATGGTATTGAACGCGATTTGCAAAAAATGAGACAAGGAGAAGTAACTTCACTGCAAGTTGGGCAAATAGTGATGAAGCATCTAAAGAAAACTGATCCTGTCGCCTATATTCGGTATGCTTCAGTGTATGAATCTTTCAAAGATGCGAATGAATTCCGTCGTGAGTTGAATAAATTGATTAAAGAAAAAAAATAAATTAAATATTGTGGCGATGGCGCGGTTTAAGACTTAGGATAATGGAGGATAATCCTTGATCTTCAATCTCGCGATCGTTTAAAACGCCATGTCCGAAATTATCAGCCAGATCCGGAAACGCTCCGGGGAGATAGTTGACTTCAGTCAGCCAAAAATCAAGGAAGCTATTTACAAAGCCGCCCTCTCGGTTGAGATTGATGATGAGGCTTTAGCTAGTGAGCTTACTCAAGAAGTAGTTGCCAGGTTAGCACAGAAGTTTCACAAGAATAGTATCCCGGCCGTTGAAGAGGTGCAGGATATCGTCGAAGAGATTTTGATTGAACATAAACAAATCAAGACCGCTAAGGCATATATCTTGTATCGTGATCAGCATCGACAGTTACGTGAACTAAGCAAGGCGACCTCGGATGAAAAGCTGATGGAAGATTATTTGGGTCGGGCTGATTGGCGTTTGAAAGAGAATAGCAACATGAGTTTCTCAGTGCAGGGATTAAATAATTACATCGCCTCCGCTGTTTCTGCTCGTTACTGGCTGAACAAATTATATCCACAAGCTATTCGTGAGGCACACATCAATGGCGATTTACATATTCATGATCTTGGCTTACTCGCGCCATATTGTTGCGGTTGGGATTTGAAAGATTTGTTAATAAAGGGATTTGGTGGCGTCTCGGAGAAAGTGCAGAGCAAACCGCCAAAGCATTTCCGTAGTGCCCTCGGTCAGATTGTTAACTTCTTCTACACCATGCAAGGAGAAGCAGCTGGTGCTCAGGCCTTCGCTAACTTTGATACCTACCTCGCTCCTTTTATCCGCTACGACGGCCTAACATACAAAGAAGTGAAGCAGGGCTTGCAGGAGTTCATGTTCAATATCAATGTGCCAACTAGAGTTGGTTTTCAGACTCCGTTCACTAATATCACTCTTGATGTTACCCCTTCTAAATTAGTAGGAGAAGAGAATGTTATTATCGGGGGTGAAATCAAATCAGAAAAGTATAAAGACTTTCAGAATGAGATGGATATGTTCAATCAAGCCTTCGCTGAAGTCATGCTTGAAGGTGATTCTACTGGTCGCGTCTTCGGCTTCCCGATTCCAACCTACATGATTGACAAAACCTTTGATTGGGATCGTGAAAGTATGAAACCAGTTTGGGAAATGACCGCTAAATATGGTGTTCCATATTTCTCTAACTTCGTTAATTCAGACATGGACCGTGATGACGCTCGTTCAATGTGTTGCCGCCTGAGACTTGATAATCGTGAATTACGTAAACGCGGTGGCGGTCTCTTCGGTGCCAATCCTTTAACCGGTAGCTTGGGTGTTGTTACCTTAAATCTTGCTCGTATCGGATATACCATGAAAACCAAGGAAGAGTTTAAGGAAAGAGTGTTGAAGTTAATGGATATTGCGAAGGAAAGTTTGGAAATCAAACGTAAGGTAATTGAGAAATTCTCTGAAGATGGTTTGTATCCATATTCCCGCCATTATTTAGCAGATATCAAAGCTCGGTTCGGAACCTTCTGGCAGAATCACTTCAACACCATTGGTATCAACGGCATGAATGAAGCTCTTCTTAATCTTCTTGGCAAAGACATTACTACTTCCGAAGGACACGCTTTTGCTCTCGAGGTCATGGATACAATGCGCGAGCGCTTAATGGATTATCAGAACGAAACCAACAATTTGTATAACCTTGAGGCTACTCCTGGTGAGGGTTGCACCTATCGCTTTGCGAAGAAAGATTTAGAGATGTATCCAGATATGATTTTCGCTAACACCGAAGCTGCTAAAGCCGGTGCGGCTCCTTACTACACTAACTCAACTCACCTCCACGTTAACTATTCCGAAGATATCTTTGCCGCTCTTGATTTACAGGATGATTTACAGATTAAGTATACTGGCGGCACCGTTTTACACGGTTATCTCGGTGAACGTTTAACGGACGGAGATGCGGCGAAGAAATTAGCTAAACGCATTATCGAGAATTACCGTCTTCCTTATTTTACTATCACTCCAACCTTCTCAATTTGTCCGAAACATGGATATCTTTCCGGTGAGCATAAGTATTGTCCGAAATGTGATGAAGAAATGGGTTACACTAGTGCTGAAATGAAGGCAGAGCGCACGGGCGAAGTTAATTAATTATTTATTTTTTTAATAATTCTAGAAAAAGATAGCGGAACCGCTTCACTTTTTCAGAATAGATCGATATGAGTCCAATTACAACAGCTCGTCAGGAATGCATTGTCTACAGCCGCGTCGTCGGTTGGTTAACGCCGGTAAAAAACTATAATCCGGGGAAAGCTTCGGAGTATGTTGACCGCAAAACCTTCAAGGTTGAAGGCTCACAAAAATAATTAGCTTAGGAGCGCGGGGAAATGCCGTTGTTTGTATCCCGGCAGCTCCGGGAGCGCGCTCTATATGATTATTGGTGGATTAGAAAAATTAACACTTCTCGATTACCCAGACAATTTGGCTGCAATCGTGTTTACTCAGGGATGTAATTTCCGTTGCCACTTTTGTTACAACCCCATGCTTGTCTTGCCTCGCGCAAAGCTAGAGGCGGATAAATCAAATAAAGATCAAGGTTTTTCTCTTAAAGAGGAAGACCTTTTTCTTTTTCTAGAGAATAGGAAGGGCAAGCTCGATGGCGTTGTCATTACCGGTGGCGAGCCAACCCTCCATCCCGATTTGCCAGAGTTTATTCAGAAAATAAAGTCGAGAGGACTCTTAGTGAAGCTTGATTCAAACGGTACCAACCCTGGGATGCTGAAGCGTTTAATTGACGAGAAGTTGATTGATTATATTGCTATGGACATCAAAGCACCTTGGGAGAAGTATGAGGCAGTGGTGGGTGTGCCGGTGAATTTAGAGAATTTGCAAAAAAGTGTTAAAATGATTATGACAAGCGGCTTGCCCTATGAATTCAGAAGCACCCTTTTGCCAATGTTTCACAATGAAGCTGACATTGCCAAAATGGGCGAGATGATTTCAGGGGCAAATCGCTGGTATTTGCAAAAATTTAAGCCTGATACAAATTTGGTCAACTCGTCTTTCGAGGGAAAGGAGACCTTTTTGGATAAGGAATTAGAGGCTTTGGCGCTGATTGGCGGTAAATATGTCAAGGAGTGTCGAGCTCGTATTTAAAGTATGTCGAAAGAAGAAACTAAAGATGGGGGCGAGGAGTTAGTAGTTGAGGAGGTTAAGGTTAATCATGAGGAAGAAATCCATAAGTTGTTGAAGGACAATATCACCATGAATAAGGAAATTCTCGCCATGGTGCGACACATTAATCTCTGGGTAGCCTGGCAAAGAGTTTTTGGGTGGCTAAAATTTCTTTTAATCCTTGTTTCTCTTGGTATCGGCTTTTTGTATCTGCCACCATTTATTAAAGATTCCTATCAGCAATTAATCGATATAATGAAAACCAACGCTGGCCTCTAATCGGCCGGAATAAATATAATTATGAGCCACGAAATAGCGGTCTTCGCTGAAACAACTTTTCGTAATCAGTTCAAGAAGTTTGGTATCAAAACCGACGATCGCCGTCGGCATATGTATTTGATTGGGAAAACAGGTATGGGGAAGTCGACGATTCAGGAGAATATGATTGTCGGGGATATTCGCGCCGGGCACGGTTTGGCGGTGGTTGATCCCCATGGTGACTTGGCTGAAAAAATAATTCAGTATATTCCCGATAATAGAATTAAGGATGTTGTGTACTTCAACCCATCGGACATGGACTTTCCGATTGCTTTTAACGTCCTTGAACAAGTTGAGCCGCATCTACGGCATCTTGTTGCTTCCGGGCTTCTCGGCGTCTTCCAAAAATTGTGGGCGGATTCCTGGGGTCCTCGTTTGGAATATATTTTACGTAATGCAATTTTGGCAATTCTTGATTTTCCCGGATCAACGCTTTTGGGTGTCGTTCGCATGCTATCGGATAAGACGTATCGAAAACGCGTGGTTGCTAACATCAAAGATCCAGTGGTGAAGGCTTTCTGGGAAAAAGAGTTTGCTTCTTATGCGGATAAGTTTGCCTCCGAGGCCGTTTCTCCTATTCAAAATAAGGTTGGTCAGTTTCTCTCAAGCTCTTTAATGCGTAATATTATTGGTCAAGTTAAATCAGCTATCAACATTCGTGAAATCATGGATGAGGGGAAAATTTTAATCATGAATCTTAGTAAGGGACGCATTGGCGAAGACAACTCTGCTTTACTCGGAGCGATGATGATTACTAAAATTCAGTTAGCAGCGATGAGTCGTGTTGATATGCCAGAGAAAGAACGCAAAGACTTCTATCTCTACATCGATGAATTCCAGAATTTCTCCACTGACAGTTTTGCTAACATCCTATCCGAAGCCAGAAAATATCACTTAAATCTCATTCTTGCTCATCAGTATATCGAGCAGTTGAGTGAAAAAGTGAAACCAGCTGTATTTGGTAACGTGGGTACGATGGTCTCTTTCCGTGTCGGTGCGACCGACGCTGAAGAATTGGCTAAAGAATTTGCGCCAGTATTTACCGAGGAGGATTTAGTGAATTTACCGAAGTATGAAATGTATTTAAAATTAATGATCGATGGCGTCGCCTCTTCTCCATTTTCCGCTAAGGGCTTAGCGCCACTTACCGACGAAGAAAGAACTTTCAATGTAGATAAAGTGATTGAGTTCTCTAGAGAAAACTATGCTAGCCGCCGTTCAGAAGTGGAGGATCGGATTTTACGTTGGCATGAAGTGCAAGATGATACCCCTACGAGCTCACCTGCTGCGTCATCCCCGGCTCCTGCCTCACGTCCAGCCGCCCCGATCAGAACCTATAATCCCGACCCGACCCCGGTCTCTAAACCAGCCGTGCAAAAACCAATTGTGCGAGCAACTCCTGCATCAACACAGCCAACTCCGGCGCCAGTGATTCCGGCACCTGAAAAAGCTAAAACTGCGCAACCAACAATCGAGACGCAGTCGCCGCGCACAGCTACTCCGCCACCAGCACCATCTCCGTATCCATACACAGCAGCGCCAACTCCTCCGGCCTATGCGGTTGCACAGCCACAAGAGGTGAGGCAGACAGTAAAACCGGCTAAGACCATCGCTCCAATTGCTCCGCTGCGTCCGGCTGCCCTGGTTCATAATAATCATGTGGTGACGCCATTACCAGCCCCTTCCGTGAGACCAGTTGAGGCCACGACTAGACCGCAAGCGAGTGAAAAGGCCGGGTATCCGACAGTTTGTTCACGCTGTGGTGTCGGCACGACGACAGTTTTTATTCCAGATGGTGTTCGTCCGGTTTTCTGTAAAGAATGCTTGGCAATTAAACGTCAGGAGAAGAAGGTTGAAGTGGAAGGGCGCAAGCAAGCTAAAAGTGAAGAACTCGAGAGAATGGCGCCAGCCTTGTCATTATCAGCTCTTCACCGTGCTCAACCCGTTGATTTTAAGGGAAGACCTGAGAGAACACCTAAACCTAAAACGAAGGAAATAGAATCTCCTGAACAGGATATTTCTGAAGATGAAGTTATTGATTTTTCTAGGCGCCCAGAATAAATATGTATTTATTTTTTGATACTGAAACGACCGGCCTGCCCAAAAGCTACAAGGCCCCAGTTTCCGATTTGAATAATTGGCCAAGACTCGTCCAGCTCTCCTGGGCGTGGTTTGATAATGAGGGCAATGCTTGGGATCGCTATGATTATATAATCAAGCCAGTTGGCTTTGAGGTCCCTGAAGAGTCTACTCGTATTCACCGCATTACTCATGAGCAGGCAGTGGCTGAAGGTCACGACCTCCTGACCGTGCTTATGGAATTCAACGACCACGTTGCTCGAGCCAAGGCGGTTGTTGGTCATAATATTGATTTTGATGACAAAATTATTGGCTCAGAAATGTTTCGAAATATGTTGCCCAACGCCTTAGAGTCGGCACCGAAAATTTGTACGATGAAATCAAGTTCTGATATCTGTCGCATCAGTAATGGACGTGGAGGTTATAAATGGCCGAACTTAGGTGAGCTTCATCGCTTTCTTTTTGGCAAGGATTTTGCCGAAGCTCATAATGCGATGGTTGATGTACTTGCTTGCGCGCGTTGTTTCTATGACATTCGCCGCCGTGGTCATAATATTTAAATATGGATTATCTTAAAGTAGGGAAGGCAACTGATTTGGAGGGATCTGATCGCCGCTTGTATCGAATATTTGAAATGCTACCGGGATTTTTGTCGTACTCGACCTTAATCGTCCTTCTGGTGCTTTCATTTTTTAAGCCCGTTTGGGTCGCTTTTTTTCTAATCGCCTTCAACGTCTACTGGCTACTCCTGGTAATTTATTTGGCGGTGCATTTAGTGGCAGCTTACCGGAAGTTGAAATATAATTCTCAGGTTAACTGGAAGGAAAGGGTCGAGGCCATAGCCGCTGGTGATTTTAGTGCTAACGATATTGCTTCTGATTCTTTGACAAAAAAAGGCAAGACCTGGAAAGATTATTGGCACTTAATTGTTTTACCAAACTATAATGAAAGCGAAGAAATTATTGCTTCGGCTATTCAATCTTTGCTGTCTGACGGGTTCCCTACGAATCAAATGATTGTGGTTGTAGCCATGGAAGAGCGCGCTGGTGAAGAAGCTCATGAGAGAGCGCGTAATATTGAAGCTCGCTTTAAGGACAAGTTTGGGCATTTGATTATTACTTTCCATCCAGATGGTATCGAAGGAGAATTGAAAGGAAAAGGTGCCAACCAGGCTTGGGCGATTAAGCAAGTGCAGCGGGATTTACTGGATGCTGAAAAGTTCAATTATGATGATGTGCTGGTGAGTGTATTTGATATCGACACCATGGTGAAGCCAGGCTATTTTTATGCTTTGATGTATAAGTTTTTAACCGTCACCGCACCCTATCGAGCCAGCTATCAGCCGATTCCGGTGTATCATAATAATCTTTGGGAGGCCCCGTTCTTTTCGAGAGTGGCCGCTTCATCCAATACCTTCTGGCAGATGATGATGCAGATTAGGGAGGAGCAACTTGTGACCTATTCATCACACTCCATGACACTAAGAGCTTTAGCCGAGATTGGTTTTTGGTCAACGAACATGGTTAGCGAAGATTCTCGTATTTTTTGGAATTGTTTGCTGCATTATGAAGGAGATTATCGGGTTGAACCGATGTATTTTCCGGTATCAATGGATATTACCTATGATCGCAACTTACGTCAGACAGCGAAAAGTTTATATAAGCAACAACGTCGTTGGGCTTGGGGCTCAGAAAATGTTCCTTACTTGTTATTCAACACTATAAAGCGGTGGAAGACCGTGGACCGCGGTAAATTAATGAGTCATATCTTTACCCAAGTATACGGTTTCCATTCTTGGGCGACGAACGCGCTCATTATTGCAGTTATCGGGTGGATGCCGATGCTTATCGGTGGGCAGCGTTTTAATTCGACTGTGCTTTCTGGAAACCTTCCGGCAATTACTCAGTCATTAATGAACATTGCCATGATTGGTTTAGTGTTATCGGCGATTGTCTCTACTCTCCTGTTACCAAAGAGGCCGGTACAGTATACGGTCTGGAAAAATATCCGCATGGTTTTAGAGTGGATATTCGTCCCGGTTACTATTATTTTCTTTGGTTCCATTCCGTGTTTAGATGCACAGTGGCGATTGTTTAGGGGAAAGTATATGGGATTTTGGGTGACACCAAAATCAAGAGGATAGCGTGAGATTTTTTCTTTTTCTTTGAGACATTTTTTGCTATGATGAAGGCGATGAAGTTTCATCTATAATTATCTATGGCTAAGATCAAAAATATTTCCAGCTATAAGCAGACGCGACGCCCGCAAGGCTCTTTTGTCGCGCGCTTGCTTGGAGATAAGCGTGTCTTCGCCATTATCGCTTTGATCTTCTTGCTGCTCATTTTAGTACCACTGGCAAAGAGTTATAGTCGCAAGCGCTTGATTGAGAAAGAGATCGAGGGGATACAACAAGAAATCGCCAGTTTTGAAGCGAAGAATAGTGATTTAAAGGAGATGATTGATTATCTTCAGTCCGATCAATCGCTTGAAGAGCAGGCTCGTTTAAATATGGGTTTGAAGCGTCCCGGTGAAACTGTGGCCGTTATCGCTGACAGTGTTGTCGGCGTTCAGGTGGCAGAAACTAAAGAAGTGGTTAATCCACCGAATTGGCAGAAATGGTGGCGCTACTTCGCAGAATAACTTGTATAAAATAATAAAGCCGGCCTTGGCCGACTTTATTGATTAAAATGGAGCCGAGAATGGGACTTGAACCCACAACCTACGGTTTACGATACCGTTGCTCTACCAATTGAGCTATCTCGGCAAAAACTGAGCGGGTGAGCGGAATCGGACCGCCGTCTCAAGCTTGGGAAGCTTGCATAATAACCATTATACGACACCCGCAACACTTCCATATTATAAGCAAAGGAAGCCTTATCCGTCAATTAAGACTAAAACTATGAACAAACACATTAAAACTTTATTATTAGCCATTCTCATTACCGCTTTCGCCTTTCCGGCGGTGCCACTTAGAGCCGAAGAGGTCGTTGTGACTGAACCAGCGCCTGTGAGCGCCACCGTACAGCTTAGGGCCGGGGCAGTGCAATCAGCCACGGCTGGCGCCTTGAAAATTACCTTTCCAGACAAGGCTATCAAGCAAGCTTCGGCTATTAAAATTGATGACCTTGGCTCTAAATTTGAATGGCCCTGGAACTACAGTCCTTTAACTTCTGTATATCAATTTGATTTCACTGATCGCGGCGTTGCCTATGACCGTGCCCAGCCTCTCCGTCTCGAATTTTCCTATGAAGAGAAGAATAATGACTATAAACAGATTTTTTTCTTTGACGGTGGTCAGAAAATTTGGCGCCCTTTACCCTCAGTCGATGATCCTATTAAAAAGGTAGTGAGCGCTAACATTCATTTTCCCTTCGCCCGTATTGCCGTACTCACGAATAACCAGGTGCTCACCGTTGGTGATGCTAGTTGGTATAAATATAAAAATGGATTATTTGCCGCTTCTCCCGATTTTGCTAAAGGATCAGTGATAAAGGTGACAAATCTCGATAACGGTAAAAGTGTCAATGTAACGATTAATGACTACGGGCCAGATCGCAAATTACATCCTTCTCGCGTGATTGATCTTGACGCTGTCGCCTTTGCTAAAATCGCCTCTACCCGCGCTGGGATTGTGAAGGTAAAGATTGAGCCGATAAAATTAGTAACGGCAAAGGACAAGGAAAAATTGGCTCCTGCCGGTTCGGTGGTAGCGGTCTCATCCAAGTCGGCAATTGTCATCAGAGAGTCTGATGGCAGCATTATCTTCGGCAAGAATGCGAGTACGACGGCTCCTCTTGCTAGTCTCACGAAGCTCGTGGCTGCACAGGTATTCTTAGATACAAAACCATCTTTAGATCAAGTTGTGGCGTACTCAGTTAAAGATGAGCAATATAATCATCTGTATTGTAAACCTTGGGAGTCCGCTCGTCTGCGAGTTGCCGATGGGGAGACGATGAAGATTCAAGATTTGCTCTATGCATCTTTAGTGGGCTCCGCCAATAATGCAGTGGAAAGTTTAGTAAGGGTGAGCGGTTTATCTCGTAATGATTTCATCGCCAAGATGAATGAAAAAGCAGCGGCCTGGGGTGCAACGTCAACTCGCTTCGTTGAACCAAGCGGATTATCTCCAGATAATGTGAGTTCTCCACTCGATTATGCTATAATGACAAAAGAGATTTTCAAAAATCCTCTACTCAAAAAAATTAGTTCGACTCTCAGATATTCCTTCACGACCGTCAACAAGAAAATCAAGCATAACCTATCAAATACTAATATTGGCCTCCTCTCTTCCGGCTATAATATCACCGGCTCAAAGACCGGCTATCTCGATGAAGCCGGATATTGTTTGATGACGAGAGTCGAGAGTCCACTCGGAAACTTAATCATCGTGAATTTTGGCGCCAAAAGCAAAGATGATAATTTCAAGGACAATGAGCGCTTAATCAACTTTGGACTTAAGCAGCTCGTGAACTAAATCTATGATTACCTTGCTCCACGTATCAAAAAAATATTCGCGCGACAATCAAGTGTTGCAGGATGTTAATCTGCACATTGAGGCGGGGGAGTTTGTGTCCCTGGTTGGACAGTCAGGTGCAGGAAAAACCACTTTAGTGAAATTATTAACCGGTGAAGAGCGAGCAGACGAAGGACAGGTTGTCATTGGTGATTGGGATATTACCCGCTTGAATCGTCACGAGATACCATATCTCCGTCGTCAAATTGGCGTCATCTTTCAAGACTTCAAATTACTTCCGAAAAAAACATTACGCGAGAATGTCGCTTTTGCACTGGAAGTTTGCGGTGCTAGTAACACTAAGATCAAAAAGATTGTGCCGAGTGTAATGAAGATTGTAGGGCTTGAAGATAAGCAGGGAAGATACCCGCATGAAGTTTCTGGTGGTGAGCAGCAGCGCGCAGCGATTGCTCGCGCCTTAGTTCATCAGCCACGTCTGCTGTTAGCAGATGAGCCAACTGGGAATCTTGATACTATCAATGCCGATGAAATTATAGATCTGTTACAGAGGATTAATAAGTTTGGCACTACTGTAATTCTGGTTACGCATAATAAAGGAATTGTTAATCGTTTGAGTAAGCGCGTTGTTACCATGGAAAAAGGACAGATTGTTAGTGACAAAGCTCATGGTAAATATTTGCTATAAATAATCCCTATGCTTTCTTTTCTTCGCATAATCAAATTCAGTCTTCAAGACATTGCTCGCAATGTCTGGTTGTCGATTGTTACGGTGACTATCCTGCTCATCGCCTTGTTTTCCATTAACACGATGCTGACTGTGAGCGCGGTAAGCGACAACGCGGTTCGGGCCGTGAAAGAGAAGATTGATATCAGTCTTTATCTGAAACCAGATGCCTCTGAAAACGACATCACCGCTTTGCGTGAACGTTTGACTGGAATGCCGGAGATAAAAAGCGTAGCCTATATTTCCAAGCAGGACGCTTTAAGGACATTCACTAGTCGCTATCAAGATAATCCCGACATCACCCAGTCATTACGCGAACTTGGAAACAATCCCTTGTCGCCCAGTTTAGCGATTGTACCGACCGATTTTGAAAATACTGGCAATCTAATCAACACTCTGCGTCAACTTGATTCTGATATAATCGATTCCCGTGACTTTACCGACAATTCTTCCATTGTGACTAAGATTCAGACAATAACTCAGCGGGTGAATGAAATTGGCCTCATCATTATTGCCATCTTCATTATTACCAGCCTGCTCGTTGTCTATAATTCCATCCGCGTGGCCGTGTATACTCACAAGAAGGAGATTGAGATTATGCGCCTTGTCGGTGCCTCTAATTTCTTTGTGTACATGCCCTTCCTGTTTTCTGCTTTCATTTATGCGTTGGTGGCGGTGTTGATAATGATTGCCATCTTCTATCCCTTCCTGACCCTCCTACAGCCCTATCTTGAGGTCTTCTTAGCTGGCTATAACGTTGATTTACTTGAGTATTTTGTCTATAACTTCTGGCCCATCTTTGGGGCTCAATTTGGAGCGGTTTTCTTCATCACTTTCGTCGCCAGCTACTTTGCGGTGAGAAAGTATGTGCGCTAGTATATTGATCGAAATATCAATCAGGCGCAGCTAAAAGGGCGCCTTTTTGCTTGAATTGACTAATACAAGAGAATTTACTAAGATAAGTCCATAATTCGGGGATCGTCTAATGGTAGGACAGTGGCCTTTGAAGCCATCAATCATGGTTCGAATCCATGTCCCCGAGCATAATACGAAAACAGGCTTTTAAGGCCTGTTTTTTGTAGCAATTCGGCGCGGGTGTTTTTTATTCAAATTATCAAAATTATGGTATAATTAGGATAATATATTGTAACTATTTTATATGCCTAGTAATAAAACTCATCACTTATTTCTGCTATTCTGTTTATCAGTATCAATCATATTGGTTTTCTTTATTTTTCGTCCATTTTTAGTGCCATTAATTATGGCGGGAGTGTTTGCTTTTCTTTTCCAGCCTCTCTATACCAGGTTTTCTAGCTGGACTAAAGGACGCACTTCTTTTTCGGCTTTTTTGGCTACCATTGCCACCATCATCATCCTCATAATTCCAGTCGGCTTTTTAAGCACGATGATTCTAAAAGAAGCGACTGAGCTTTACAAGGATCTTGCGAGTGGAAATAGTGGTATTGTTGAACAAGTAGAGACTTTTTTTACCAACACTAAATCCGAATTTCCACTGCTGAGTAATGTTGATTTGAATTTTAGTAGCTATGTCAGTCAGGGAGTGGGAGTTGTGACTAAAAATATCGGAGCTATATTCTCCAGCTTTTTTAATATTATTTTGTTATTGTCCGTCTTTCTAATTGCCTTTTATTACTTATTAAAAGATGGTGACAAATTTAGCAAATATATAATTGAGTTAAGTCCGCTTGATGATAAGGATGACAGATTCATAATTAAGCGTCTTAAGTCTGCCGTCCATGCAACGGTACGAGGAAATCTCATCATCGGCTTAATACAAGGTGTCCTCACCGGAGTTGGGTTTCTTATATTCGGAGTGCCCAATCCCGTTTTATGGGGAGGTATTTCCGTTATCACTTCTTTAATTCCGGGAATCGGCACAGCTTTAGTAATTGCTCCTGCTGTTGCCTATTTATTCATCTCTGGCAACTCGATAGGTGGTATTGGATTAGCTATTTGGGGGTTAACAGCAATCGGGCTGATAGACAACATATTGGGACCAAAGCTGTTGGGCCAAGGCATGAAATTACATCCTTTAGCAGTCTTTATTTCGGTAATCGGTGGCATCGCATTTTTTGGGCCCCTAGGTTTTATCTTAGGGCCATTAGCGTTAAGTATTTGCTTGGCATTAGTTGATATTTATTTTTCTTTGAAGAAGAAAAATATTTTATAGGCGACGTTAACTAAAAGTGAAGCATGAGCGGGTGGCCGATTTATTATTCTTTAGTTTTTATCTTAATGCACCCTCGGGTGCTTTTTGAATTATATGATGAGAGATACTGAGAAGGCGTTTTTATGGATTGTTAATCTCCTTCGCCAGCATCGGATAAGATTTCGCATTTCCGGTGGCTTGGCCGCTAATGTATATGGCACAAAACGTGTGCTTGCCGATATTGATATCGAGGTAGAGAGTGAGGCTGTGAAAGTTTTGTTTGGTGTTGTAAAAGAATATGTTACATATGGCCCCAAAATGTATAAGGACAAGGAGTTTAACCTTTTATTAATGACCTTAAAGTATAAGGGGCAAGAGATAGATATTTGTGGCATTGATGACCTAAAATATTTCAACAAACAAACGGGACAGTGGGAGACACAGAAAGTTAAGCTCTCAAGCTGCGTCCGAAGAAAAGTATATAATCGCATTGTTCCCATTATTCCTCTGAAAGACCTAATCACATACAAGAAAAAGCTTATGCGAGAAGTCGATATCGAGGATGTGAATGTTTTGACTTCTCTCTAGACATTTTCATGATATTGTGATAATATTTTCTATCTACATTAACAATTAATCACCTAAAAGAGAAAGGCAGAACATGAAAAAAACACTAGTAGCTTTAAT
>PHAH01000007.1 GCA_002841655.1 Candidatus Falkowbacteria bacterium HGW-Falkowbacteria-2 | reverse complement strand
TATCTGGCGTTATAAGGGTGAGCAGCACTTTAGTGACAGCCAGGGTTGCCTAATACGTGAAGCACAGGTGATTCCTGCGGACCTGTCTATTTATCCAGTTTTAGAGGCAGCCGATAACCAGGAGCGTTTAAATAGTAAGGACTGCCTGACTATTGAGTCATCTTATCTACAAGCGATGTTTTTATTGTCTGACAAGATGAAATCATACCCGGAGTTGAAGGTTGATCGCTTTCTGCTTGAAGGCGAAGCCAATACTTTAAAGGCTGATTTAAATCTTGGGCCGAATATCTTATTCAACGTCAAAGAGGACGCAGACAAGCAGCTTAATAAGCTAGTGATTATTAAACAAGATAAGCCGGCCGCTGAATTTAATGGGCTTGAGTATATCGACTTGCGTTACGGCGACCGCGCCTACTTTAAATAATTAACACACAAATATATGGAATCGATGTTCAAGTTTTTGTTTGGCTTCGCGATATTTATTTATTCGCTGGTAAGCGTTGGCGTATTCTTGCTTATTATAAAAATCATCCTAATGTTTACGCCACAAGTGAATATATTAGGATTAACAATATTCTAAGGTCTTAAACAGGCCATAGACTCAAATTTAGATCATATTCCGATATAATGTACCCGAAAGACGCTATATTTGAATATAGACTTACGTGTATTAATATACATTATGCGAAGTATCGATGTATAGATAAATAAGGCTTTTTGCATCATTTTGACTAATTACAATACTTCCCCTCTCAGTTTTCCAAAAGAAAAAATCCCTGGCTAGTTTAAGCTCAGGGATTTAATTTGATTCCGAGTGATTATTCGGTTTAGAAATTTAAAATTTAGTACAACACCTGTTACTTCATCCACATCAAACACTAAATAGCCGTGATAAATGTGAATTGACTTTTGTCCTTTGGTCACTTCCCCTATGTCGCTCAGGTTTTTGGGTTTAATGTATACACGTATATCGCAGACCCAGAGATGTTCGACATCAAATTCAATGGATCGACGATAGCGTTTTCTTGGCCAAGGAAAAAAAGAATATTTCCTTTCGTAGGTAGTTGCTGTTAGCTGGACTCGGTTGATAAAAAAACCATATTTCCAAATAACAGATTTAAAGATTTTAGTCAAGGATGAAGAAAAATAAAAACTTTTTTCTTTTAGCCTGACATCTGAGAGAGCAATTTCCGTCCCTTCCCCCTTGATGCTTAGGAGAGCATCAGATTTGTCGACATATTGCAAAATAGTCGACCTAATTTCGTTTTCAACGAAATTTTTTGTCATGGTACGGAATTTTAGGTGGATTATCTATTTGTATTAATTATCAATGAACAATCTGTTATAATATAGTCATGATTACTCAGAAGCCGATAATGAAATACTTAGTGGACTTTCTCGACTATTGTGAAATCGAGAAAGGGCTTTCGAGTAAAACTCAGGAAAACTATACACGGTTTTTACGGAAGTTTTTTAAATGGTTAGAATTAAATAAAGATGATGACTTAAAACCTCAGGATTTCAATGCAGAACATGTCTGGCAGTATAAAGTGCACCTTTCTCGCCACGCCGACTCACGAACCAACAAGACTCTTAAGAAAAGTACTCAGAACTATTACCTTATCGCTCTTCGTTCCCTACTGGAGTTCTTTGTTGAAAAAGATATTACTTCCCTGCCACCTTCAAAAGTAAAGTTGGCAAAGGATAAATCAGATAAGGAAATTAAGTTTCTAAAAATCGAACAATTAAAGCGCTTACTTGAAACTCCAGATCATACTTCGATTATCGGTTTAAGGGATAGCTCAATTTTAGAATCACTTTTTTCGACTGGTTTACGTGTTGCCGAACTCGCAGCTCTAAACCGGGAGCAAATTCGTTTCAAGCAACCAATAGACGACCTGGAGATTGCAGTTGTTGGTAAAGGGGGTAAAATTAGAACAGTATATTTTTCTGCACGAGCTGCTAAGGCTTTAAAAGCCTATCTGGATGAACGTAAGGACTTCGACGAGGCTTTATTCATAAACTATCGTCGGGGAGCCTCTAGGAGCGACGTAACACGTCGATTAACGGTAAAGAGTATCGAAGACATCGTAAAGAAATATGTTAAGATTGCTGGGCTGCCTGTAATGGCGACTCCTCATACCTTAAGGCACTCCTTTGCGACTGATTTGCTGAATCAAGGGGTGGATCTAAGAACTGTACAGGAATTTCTCGGACATAGCAATATCGCGACTACACAGATATACACGCACGTGACCAATAAGCAGCTACGAGACATTCACCGTCGGGTCCATGAAAATCGCAAACTTTAGTTCAGAATATAATTAAAACGCGTCCGAAAGGACGCGTTTTTGTTATTTATGGTAAATAATCAAGGGGATTTACCGGTATTCCACTCTTTCTTACTTCGAAATGGAGATGAGCACCGGTTGAGAAAGGCCCTGATCCTGGTCTTCCGGGCGCTCCGCCTGTCTGACCGATTAGTTGTCCTTTCACGACATACTGATCCTCAGCAACGCTGGCACCGGAAATATGGCCATATACAGTTGATAGCCCATTATTATGAACAATCATGATATAGGCATAAGCGGTAGAACCGTCAAATTTGACGCGAGCGACGTATCCGTCAGCGGCGGCATAGAGCGGACTTCCCTGCTTGGATCTTAAATCGATAGCAGAGTGCTCACCAATAATGCGACGGAAAGGATAGTCTGGGTCATGGAAAGTTGAGGTTATTACTCTGCCCGTTATGGGCCAGGATATAGTGCTGTCACTCCCGGAGAGGCGATCTTTATTCAGCTGCGACATCTTGCTTCTGATGGTGGTTTCCAGATTAGCAATATCAGCCGCTGCTTGGGCTGCCTGCTTCTTGGCCTGAGCTAGTAATTCTTGGTAAGCCTTTTCCGATGAGCGTGTTTCTTCTAAGAGGTAGTTCTTTTCGTTTTGTTCATACTGTAACTGATCTTTCTTCTGAGTTAGTTCTGTTTTGAGCCTGGCAAGCTCTTCGCTTTTTACCTTGATTTCTGCTTGCGCTCGTTCCAGCCGGTCTTTGTCTACTTGAAGTTTGGCGAGACTATTTTTTAGTTCGGTATTCGCATTTTGTAAGTAGCGAGATTGGTTTAAAAATTCAGAAATAGAGCCGTTAAGTAATAGGGCTTCAAGTGAGGAAATTTGATCTTGTTTGTATACAAGACGTAATAGTTTGGCAATGTGGTCTTTTTGGTCGGTAAGACGCTGATTAAGGTCAACGATGTCTAAGGTAATCTTACGTGCTTCCAGATCTGTTTTGCTAATTTCAAGGTTGGCACTCTCCAATTCCAATTGAGTCTTGGCGGCACGGTTCTCAATAAGGCTCAACTGTGAGGCTAAGTTATTTTTCTCGGCTTGCTTAGCTGCAATCGCCTGGCTGTAGGCTTTTTGCCTTTCAGCAAGTGAGTCAATCTGTTGCTTTTGTGATTGAATTTGCGCGTTTAACTGCTGAATTTCGGCGTTTAGTAAGTCATCTTGTCCGCCAATCGCAAAATCGATATTAGCAATGTAAAAAATCAGCGCGCTGAGTGCTATGCCGCCGGCAATTACTTTCCCCCTGGTAGATAGTTTTATCATACTAATAATATAACATCTTTTGCTATATCTGTAAAATTAATCAAACTCATTATACACAGTTTCCGAAATCGTCTTAATTGTTTCACCCATGCCGATAAAATTAGTGCCGCGAGTCATAATGCAGAGCAGATAGGGTTTATCTACCTTGTAAATAATTCCACAATCATGTAGTTGCTTCCCTTCTAGTAAAACCCGTTCGCCAAATTTATGCGCCACATCTATCTGTGGTGGTACTCCGGCACTTAAGCCCAGATTGAATTGTGAATTTGTTAGAATGCTTAATGCTTTCTCAGACATTTCTCGATTCAGATATGAGGCGTTGTAAAGAATGCGAAAAAAAGAGGCGTAATCACGCACGCTCATAAAATTTTCACTATCATTTACGTCGGGAGTTTTAATTCCTAAGTCCTCGTAGACCGCATTTAAGCTTTCAACATCTATGTGAGACAAAAGGGTGTTAGCCGCCTTGTTATCAGAATAAACAATCATGTATTCAATTAAGTCGCTTACCTTGTATGACTTCCCATTTTCCACGGTACGCAGCGGGATTATGTTTTGTGATAAGGTGTCAGAATTATCAACTATTAATAGTTCCTCATCTAAAACTGTTGGGTAATTCTCGGCTATTTTAAGGTAGGCAATCATCAGCGGAACTTTTAGTAGACTAGCTGGAGTGAACTCTTCACTTTCGTTGATACCAATCCAGGGGCCGTTATTTAGGTCACGGAAATAGACGCTCGCATAAGTAATCTTTCCATTTTTTATACTGCGATTAATACTATCTGTTAGCTTGTTTTCAATCTCATGTTCTGATGCATCATTAAAATCACTACAGCTGAGCAAAGGACTGATATGTTTATAGCCACCCTCATGGAGCTCTTGCGGAAAGTTGTTAGTTTCAGTTTTTGTATACCCATGGTAGACATTGTTACTAACGATGCCCAGAAAAACACCAATAATGGTGGCAATGGCGATGTAAGAATACTTTATCCAAGCGTTGTTTTCAGCTTTCATAATAGAAAGGTTATTTGGTTGCTAATTTATTAAGATAAATTTTGGCAGCTTCGCGGCGACAGGAATGGAGGCTTTTGATTAATTTGGTTTCTGGAACCCAGCGCCAAGCTTGATGGTCCCAGTGGTTAATTTTTATCTCATCATCGTTGCCAAGGAATTCCACGATAAGAAGGCTTTGCTTTTGCCCCTTATAGCCGAAATGGCGCTTATTGTTTGGATTGGAGTACTTACCTAACTCCTTGTCAAATTCGTATTTAAATAAATCTTTATAGGTGTCCACAACACTTACACTTGTTGCTCCAGTTTCTTCACGCAATTCCTTCAATCCGCTATCCAAAATACTTAAACCGTCTAGGCCGCCCTGCGGTAATTGCCAATGACCAGCTTCCCCTTGTCTTTCCACAATTAATATTTCTCTACCCTTGGAGTTCTTCCGAAACATAATAACTGCAACATTGGGTCGATAAAAGTTGGGCATGATATATAACCATTGGATTGCCCGAAAAGTGAAGACAACGGTGGCCCGCCAGATACGACGCCATCGTGAAGGTTGTTGGATTAATCGCCAGAGCCACTCTAACCCGAGTTTTCTCCAAACAGGGGAGGCGCGCTTAATCTTGCCGGTAATAAAATCAAAAGCACCGCCTAATCCGGTAGCTATTGGTAAGTGGCCCAGAGCTATTTTTAAGTTGTTAATATATTTCTCTTGGTAAGGTGAGCCGAAAAGGCAAATTGCCAGCATTGGTTGAAAGTCCTTGATGATTCTTACTTGTTCATCGCTCGGAGTCTCAATTCGATCACTATCAATTACTTTTACTTGCAGTTGTGGGTACTGTTGAGAAAGGGATTGATGAATATCATCCGCGGAAGACAAACCGTCGCGACGATTGATAATTAGGACTTTACGGTTATTACTCTCGGCCTCATGTAAAAGGTAAGGCAGAAGATCTGCACCGGTAACCCTATGTATTTTTTGTCCACTTAACATAGCGGCCACTTTCAAACCGAAACCGTCGGCAAGCGAGAGGTCGGCACTGTTGAGGGTATAAAACAACTCTTCGTCATGAAGAGCCTTAAGAATGATTTCGGGGTTAGGGGTAACCAATAAATGAGACTGCCCGTCAATATAAAAAGAGCTGATAGCGCTTATCGCCTCAGACCAAGTTTTTTCACCAGTGTTAACGCCCAGGATGTTAGCCATATTGCATCTTTCTCTGTCAATTTTTATCTGATATAATGATGGTATATTTATATATCTATTTTATTACAAAAAGGACCTTCCGTCAAAATTGACGGGGCAACAAATCTTTATGCCCAACTATAAGAAACTTAATGGCAAAATTGAAACTTTGACAATCGATAAGCCGGGCAATGATCATGATCTTCGCTGGATAAACATTGTTGATGCCGGTCGCAAAGAGATTGATTATCTGCGCAAAAACTTTGGTTTCAATATCGACCATTTAAAGGCATCAGTTGCAAATGCTTTTTCACAAAGACCGATGGTGGCAGAGGAAGAGGGTTATCTTTTCTTAATCTTACACTTCCCCACTTTTTTCAAAGGCAAGGTTATCGCCGGAGAGATCGAGTTTTTTATCAGTCATGGTTACCTGGTTGTGTTACATAATGATAATATTCCCGCTCTGGTTGATTTTTTTGATAAAGCGAAAAAGGATCAAAATGGACTTTTGTCGTATGGCACAGAATCTTCATCTACTCTGCTCTACGAGATCTTAGATCGCCTCTTACAGTCTTGCTATACCCTTATTGATAACAATAGCCTTGAAATTGAAGTTGTTGAGAATTTAATTTTTGATAAGAATCAAAAAGAGGCGGTTGAAAAGATTTTAAATCTCAGACGCAACATCATTAATATCCGTAAAATCATGCAAAATCATAAAAGTATTTTGCAAAAGTTGCTAACTATGAAGAGCACGCTGGTTCCGGCGGAAGAACTAAAGGTGCAGTATGGCCGCCTCATCGAACACTCGAAAAGGATTTGGGAAATGCTCGACAATCAAAAAGAAATGGTTGATGTTTTAAACGATACGAATGAGTCTTTGTTAAACGACCGCATGAATAACATAATGAAGACCTTAACCTTGTTTTCGGTGATAGTTTTCCCTCTCACCTTGATGGCGGGCATCTTTGGAATGAATGCCAAGTACATGCCTTTTGTTAACTCCCGCTTCGGCTTCTGGATGATTTTGGCAATCATGGCACTTGGTTCTTGGTTCATGCTCGGCTACTTTAAAAAGAAAAAATGGCTAGATTAATCTAAAATTAGTTAAAATATTAAGAAAGACGCCCGCTGTATGGGCGTCTTTTTATAGTAGCTGCATTTCCTTGACATATTATTAAAAAATTGCTATAGTTATCGGTTATCAATTGACAATACCGCGAAATATTGATATACTTAATACCCAAAGATATATTATGAAAATAGCTTTTGTTGGACAAAAAGGACTTCCGGCCCAAACTGGTGGCGTTGAAAGACAGGTTGAAGAACTAATGATTCATCTCGCTGAGCGTGGCCACAGCGTCGACGCGTATGCTCGCAAGGGTTATGCGCACGACCTCGCTGTCTACAAAGGGGTGCGAATTATTGCCCTGCCTTTTATTAAAGGCAAAAACTTTGAAGCAATTAGCCACACTTTTTTAGCAGTCCTTCACCTCTGGTTTAGAAAACTCGATGTCATTCATTTTCAATCAATTGGTCCGGCATCACTAATTTGGCTGGTCAAAATTCTTAAACCAAGAACGCCAATAGTCTTTACCTTTCATTGTAAGGACTATCAGCATAAGAAATGGAATACCTTTGCTCAATGGTATTTAAAGTTTGGCGAAAACGTCGGCTGCCGCTTGGCAGATCAGACTTGTGTTACTTCTAAAGAGTTAACCGCTGAAGCTAATGAGCTCTATAAAGGTTATCCGATTAAATATGTACCCTCAGGCATTAACCCGCCAACCCTTCTTGAAGTAAGTGGTATTCGCCGTTTTGGAATTGACAAGAAAAACTATATTCTTTATGCTGGTCGGTTAGTGCGCCACAAGGGCGTTCATTACGTAATTAATGCTTTTAAGCGCACTGACATCAATAAGAAGCTTGTCATCGCTGGTGGTGGCGCTTATACTGATGATTACGTTGATGAATTAAAGAAACTTGCCGCCGGCGATGACCGCATTATTTTTGTGGGTAATCAAAGTGGTTCCTTATTGACTGAACTATATTCTAACGCCTATCTTGTGGTCCAGCCCTCAGAATACGAAGGTCTTTCCATGGCCATCTTAGAAGCCATGTCCTATGGACTTCCCTGCTTGGTAAGTGATATCCCTTCGAATTTAGAGGCAACCAACGGTCTCGGACTAACCTTCCGTAATCGCGATGAGAATGATTTAGAAGCTAAGCTTATATCTGCCGATCAGAATCCGGAACTCATAGCTCAGCAAGGTTTAGCCCTAAAGGCTCGTACTCGTGAAGAATATGATTGGAATCGCATTGTCGATGAAACTCTAAACATCTATCAACAAGTAATTGCGAAGCAATAAATATTAAATTTTCTATTTTCTACCTCGCCTGCATTTTCTGCTGGCGAGACGAAAGGAGATAATTTCCTCTTCTTTAACAATTAGTAACTAAATTAGTATTCACCAAACAGTAAGCATCATGAAAGAGAATGAAGAATTGAAAGAAATGCGCAATCGTCTGCGGTTGCAAATGGCATATAAAATGCTGTTTGTAGCTCTAGCGTTTGTGCTCGTGTCATGTCTTAAGGACTATGACGATGACCCTGAGCCAATTGTTCCTGACACTGAGTTTGTCCTGAAAGTTGCGGGTGCAACTATGGTCGGCGATACCTTTAACGTCGCGCCCAACGTGTACGCAAAGGCGTTTGTTGATAATTTACCTTTGCCGGTAAGCAGCTATCTGTTTAACTGGACACTGGGAAATAATCAAACAAGCACCATTGCAAGTCCTGAGTTTAAGCATGTCCCGGGCCTATATCAACTATCGGTGGTTATCACGCCGCTTGCAGGTGGTGAGGCAGTTTACCGGTCTGCTTGGCTACGAGTTGGAACTCAAGTTTCTCCTGATGAGGCTATTATTCTTATACATGCCTCGCCCTCAGGTAGTAACTATGTTTATCAAATTGGGATGAATGTCGAGTATATCACCGGCTACACCCCAATAACCTCATCAAATCCCGGTTTCATTGCTGGAGACTTTACCGGTTCTAATTGGCCACAGGTTCCAATTACACAAACGCAGGTCATAGGAAATAAGACCTACATGGTGTATTCCTTAACTCTGCCCGCTAATAGCCAAGTGAAACAATACTTTGGTTATGGTCAAGCTGGTCAATGGGGATATGCTCCAAACTCAATCTACTGGGTTACAACCTCAACTGGTGGTGTGTTTGGTGCCTACTTCAATAATGGCACAATGTCTGTTACTCTCGGGGGTCCTATGGGATACCCCGGTGACGGAGGAGACGAAGAAGTTGGCGGTCTCCCTCCTGTAGTCCGGAATAAGTTGATTTATGCGCTTAACACTGGCGTTTCAGACACCTTGGTTTTATGGGTAAATTATGGGGCCTATGCCAACGGGCCCTACCCCTTTAT
This sequence comes from Candidatus Falkowbacteria bacterium HGW-Falkowbacteria-2, assembly GCA_002841655.1. Lineage (GTDB taxonomy): Bacteria > Patescibacteriota > Patescibacteriia > Patescibacteriales > UBA12465. The sequence goes on along the minus strand of PHAH01000007.1, from coordinate 12,144 downwards.
TTCCAGACTTACCACAGGATCACCTGTGAATGAAGCTCTGGTCATAGACCCTTTATATCCCGGATGGGCGTACATAAAGTACCCCATCGGGACTATTACTCAATTTCTCCGTTGGAGATTCGGCGCAAACTTGTATACTCCAACTTCTTTTGGTGATATGAGTAACTCAAAATACTTCAATCCAGATGATAATCTGTTAGAAATACAGCTTATCGTTCTGGATAACGCTAAAAGGTACGAGGTGAGAATTGCAACGACACAGCAAATCTCGAATCTTTAAGAGCAATAAGTATTAGTTAGACTCTCTTAAGCCCTCTTACCCCTACAAAGTATGAGGGTTTTTTAATACAAAAATATCGTCGACTTGATCAACGATAAGAAAAAGCCGACAATTATTGGTCGTCGGCTTTAGAAGGTCTGAATTATCTATTTCATTCGATAATTCACGTACGTTACGAAATGATATCCACCCGCATCATTAGGCGCGATTTGTGGGTCGCTCTCGAGTTCAGTGTTTAATTTAACTAACTCGTGAGGCGCCCACATGTCAAAGCCATACTGTACATGGTCTCCAATATACAGAGCGAAATTCCATGGATTATCAATCATGTCCGTTAAGATAATTATACGTGTAGTGAATATGATATATTCACCGTGCTGTACACCCACCGGTCCAGTTTTAGAGTTAAGTCTGACTTCCGACGTTGATCGGTTTTTGACGTCTTTTAACAGTGACGCTTTGATGTAGAATAGCAAGTAGCTATTCTCATCAAATGTTGAACCATAATCACCGAGGATTTGTCCTTCATACTGATTAGTGGCCAAATTGGGTGAGGTTTCCCGGGAATGGGTTGCTTTCGGCGTTTGTGTTTGAGTTCGTTCAGACGTGCTCTTTTGGGGAGCGGTTGTCTTTGTCGTCGTCTTCTTTTTTGTAGTAGTCGTTGACTTTGGCTTTTTGTTACCAAGACAATCGTCCAGACGTTCCCTGAGTTGATCTCTTTCGGCCTCAAGACGGGAATTATCTTCAATTAAAGCACGAATTTCTTCACCAGTCATAAATATGGTGACTCTTGAGGTCTCATCACATTCAACGGTTGTTGTTGTGGTGGTTTCGGTTTCCGTAACACTTTTCTCTCCCTTGATCCATTTTTTGAGTGGATTCCAGAAGATGAATAGTAGGATTACTAACAGTGCTATCCCTAGTAACCAAGGGGTTGAGGGTCTCGTTGTTGCCATTTTTCGATTTGTTTTGTGTTGGTTAATACTATTAATAGGTTTTTCTAAACAATGACACTAAATTTAGCGTCACCTCAAACACATCTCGTCTCCTTTCTTTTTGAGTAAAGAGCGGGTGATAAGACATGGACAGGATCTCGTAGCCATACTCTCCTTTTGAGAGAGTGAAGCCAACGCCGAGACCAAATAATGATCGCGGCACCCCGGTCTCGTAGATATATGACGCCCGAACATCAGGCATCAGATAGTATGATCGAGACCAGTCGAGAAATATCGGCACAATCCCATTTTCAAGTGAGAGCTTGAATCGTTCATGATTCCATGGCTCAAGATTTAGAGGCTTGCCTTCCCAGTTTGCTTCTTTCGATGCTTTGAAGGGGAGTTGTAATTCCAGCATAATTTTTTGCTGGACGAAAGGTGCGTCATAGGCGTCGATAGAGGCGCTTCTGATTAATAAGCCGGCAGAAAAGTAAATTGACTCATCCTGCTGCTTTTCTTTGTAAGTGCCAAGTCCCTGTTTTAGGGCGCCTCGAGACTGTCGTGAAACGTATGCCAGGTCAGTCCAGGCAAACTTTTGCTTGAATCCTTCTGGCAGAATAAAATTCGCAGCTATGCCAAGCCCCCATTGAACGGACTCGTAGCGATAGTCATCAATCTTACTCTTAACCTGAATTACGTTTGCAAACAGCCCGTAGGCTGATTGGCCGCCACGTCCGCTTAGAGGCAATCCTCTAAACTGGGCGAAACGGTAACCGCCATCGCCGCTACCATCGGTCATCTTGTAATAGCCGTTGCCGACTAGTACCTGCATGTCCTTGTAGGGGTGCGATTGTTCTTGCGCGACACTTTGTGTTGCAAGAAAAACAAATAACAGTATTAAGTTTCTCATTATAGGTGGTGTTAATCGGTGGATAATTTGTTAAACAACTCAGCAATAAGTGCTTTTTACGCTCCGTCAGATTTCTGCTGGAGCGAGAAAAGAATTTATCTTAAAATATTGTGAATACTTCCTTGTGGTTGCCAATTATTTCTTGGCATTGAATTGTCAGGGCGGTCATCAGAGGTCGGTAGATTATCAGGCGCCTGTGCGGGCGGATATACTTCCCTAGCAGCTTCAGTCGGTATCGGCTGATATATAAGGGTGTCTCTTTTTTTAGGTTTGTGGGTCTTCTTCCTTTCCGGAAAGAAATATATCCAGAAAGAGGCGGCTGCTACGCCTAGAAAGATGGCGGCAAAGAAGTTTAGAATAATATTTGGTTTAACCGGAAAGCTAGAAGTAAGGGGCTGATCAATAACTGCAATGCTGACCTGATCTCCTCCGCGTTGGTAGTTAAAGCTCTTGCTCATCAAAGTTTGATTAACAGCTAGGGCGATTTGTTGAGCTTGGTAGGTGTCAGCATGGTAGATGTAAATCTCCATGATACCAGTATCACCGATACTGCGAGCATCGATAGTTTTTTTCCAGGATTTCATTCTCTTTTTATAGGTATCACCAAAGTAGGCGGTGTCAATGTTGTAGCCAGCGTCGGTAGCTAGATTAAAGAATGAGGATGAATATACAACCTGGGAAAATAGGTTGCTTAAATATTGATTTGATTTCGAAACAGTGTAAGGATCAGCGCCGCTTAAATTTTGGGAAATTAAAAGACGTGACCGCACAGAATACTTCAAAGGTTGAATAAAAGTAAGCCCGAATACTAATATAAAGCAGCCAAGCACAATGCCGGCGACAAGACCTTGACGTTTTTTGATTGAATGGAAGAAAGTGTTTAACTCCATAGATAAAGATATGCAGAGAAGCTGCTTACTGGTTTCTAATAGTAACTACTTATTATAATCAATTATTATCAGTTTGTCAAGTGAAGTGCCAAAATAGTAACTAAGTAGGGTGCATTATTCAGGCCGGTGTTGGCTATATTGCCTAACAAATATCACTCTTAGTATGGTGTAGAGTTGCATCTACCTACTTATTACTTAATATTAGCACAATTATGCAGAAATTGCGGGAAATTATACTTGACAATCGTTATAAATTTATATATAATATTACATCAATACGTAAATAATTTTCAATTTTGTAATAACATCAATATGAAAAAAATTATCATGGTGGCGGGCGTCTTTTGTCTGCTACTCCTTGTCTGGAGCGTGCGCGATGGTAAGAGTAAGGAGCAATCCGTCTATACCGGAGATGCTGTTTATTATAAAAATAGAGTCGTGATTGCTACCGCTGCCTCTGGAAAGCTGGATTTTTATTCTCTCGCCGGTGAACGCGTCGATTCCCTCTTCTCTGTAGGGCTCGCTTTAAACCCAACCAAAGAGGAGGTGTTCAACGATGTAAAATTAGTTGTAAGTGGTGACAAGCTCACTGCTTATGCCATTGCTGGGTATACGTTATATCAGTATGACATTTCCAATCTCTATACGGCAGAGTTAGAGAAGAAGACCCGGAACACTTACTGGGACTGGTATGAGCGCGTTGATCGTTTTGGAGACCGCATCGTGACAGTGAGTAAGCGCGGTGTCAGTATTTGGAATAACCAGTTAGATATTATTGATAGCTACAAATTAGAAAGTGAATCTGCCTACGGCGTTCGTAGTGGCGGTAGTAATCGCTTTTTAACCGGCATGAGCGATTCTTCTATTTTAGTTTATGATCGTGAATCACGCTCAGTCTTACGTACAACACCGTTGAATTTTTCGAATTTCAAAAAGAATGGCCGTAAACCATTTTATGACCGTATTTCAAATAATGTCTATGTAATTGATGATTATTACGTCAAGAAAATCGACGTAAACGGTGTCTTAACAGCCTCATATCGTCATAGCGGCGATTCATCCTTTGATGTTGAGAGTACCGCTGATAACGATTTCTTATACGCTTCAAACGGCTTGAAGGTTATGAAGTTGAAGAAAAGCGATTTAACCCTGGTTAGCGAAGTTTCAACTGGCTCACTGGGCGCAGCCCAAGGCTGGGCGATGGGCTTGAAGCTCGTTAACACCGCTTTTGGTGATCGTCTAGTTGTCTTTAATAATTCGAGTATCTTAGTTTTAGATTCGAATCTCAAGCTAGTGGCTCATGCCGGTAAGATTTCTAAAGACGATAACCTGCTCTATCCGATTGAAAATTTATACTTAGTGTTAGACCACAATAGTGCGACAGCGGGTGCGATCGTGAACCTGCAAGGCGGTGGATTCTGGCCGAATGAAGACCTGAGTGTCAAGTTGGTTAACTCAACCATTACCGCTAAAGCGGATCGCTTCGGCCGCTTTAATGTCGATGTGCCTGTCCCAACCACCACCGCTGGACGTTATGACATCAAGGTTGATGGAATGCAATCCAATTTAACCTACAGTATATCTTTCTCCATTACAGAGTAAATCAAAAAAGAGCTGTTAGGCTCTTTTTTGTTACTTTCGTATAAGTTCTTCGTATATAGAAATTAATTTTTGATAGTGCCATTTCTCGTCTTTACCTTCTCTGCTCTTTTGAGCATCCGCCCCCATCCTTAACGCTTCCTCGGTAGTCATGCGTGATAAACAGGCGCTTAGCTCGTCATAGTTATTAACGGAGAATAAAAGGCCATTAACACCATCCTTAACGAGTTCGGGCAATCCGCCGGTTTTAGCAGCAATAACTGCTTTACCTAACCCCATTGCTTCAATGCCGGAGAGAGGCATGTTTTCGGGCCATCTTGAGGGTATTACTATGGCTCGAGCTTCGTTGATAGCCTGTTTCAGAGGTTCACCGGTGAGTTTACCGGCAAACTTAACGTTTACCCCAAGCTTAACGCTTAAATCCTTAAGCCGCATCTCATCCTTCCCTTCACCGGCAATAAGTATTCGGGCATTAGCCATCGCCGCTGCCTTTAAAAGTATATCAACTCCTTTTTCCTCCTCTAGCGCTCCGAAGTAGAGAAAATAATCTGCAGGTTTATCTGTAGAGATAGAAACCGGAGTTGGGCTGATATTTTCGAGGACTCTAAATTTCTCTTTTGACCAGCCAAAGTCTACGCAAACATCGCGCATGAACAGGCTAGGGGCGATAAATAGCTGGACGTTATCTCGATAAATATGCTTAACGCGGTGATGTAATGTCATTTCCAGGGCAGCAATGGCACTTTTAGAGTAACTGTTTTCGATGCAGCGATGCTTAACGCACTGTATGTAGTTATGCTTCTTGCAGCGCCGACATTCGGCCCCCTTAGTATAAAGACGGTAGTTCGGACAAATCAGTTTATAGTCATGAAGATGCATCGCGACAGGTATTTTAGCAGCAGTGGCAGCCTCCAGAATAGACGGTGATAGCTGATGGTAGATATTGTGGCAATGAATTAAATCTGGTTTGAAGTCTGCAAGTAGACTTGAAAATTTTTGTTTGGCTTCTGTGTTGTAAATAATTTTGGAAGCAATTTTTACTTTTTTGATGAGCGAACTTACGTGTAAATCAACCTGCTTGGAAAAATATCTTGAATCGGGAGATGGTAGGTTTAAAGGTGATTCCATGGCAAATACACGAACTTCGTGCCCGTTTTCTCTGAGTAGCTTCTCAAGAAATAGAAAATACTTATCAGCACCCCTGTTTGGGTAATAAAACTTGTTTACTAGTAGTATTTTCATAAGCAATATTTTTCTTTACCTTTTAAAAATATTAGGCTAAAATTATATCAATAACATCTAAATTATATCATAAGGATGTCTCGATTTCAATTTGCGGCGGCACATCGCCTCGATAAACAACTTGAACTTCTTTTACTAGCCCCACTGATTGCGGTTGGTTTTTTAGTATTCTTTCTGCCCTTGCCTGATGGTGATAAGCTTCTTATGATTCTGATTCTTGGCATTCTGGGCCTAGCTATTTTCAATTTGAAAGCCGCCTTCCTGTCGATTTTGTTCTTGCGACCCGTCTTGGATTTAACAGTGGATCATTTGTTGCTTTCAATTGGTGGTTTAAATATAAACGTTCTGGGTGTTCTCGGTATCGCGATGATTTTACTGGCGCTAGTTTTACCTTTTCACGCGGATATTAACTTTAAGTATTTAAAGAAAGAAAAAATATTCTACGCCTGGCTTTTGTTTCTTTTTATCGGTGTTATTTCCCTTTTTTCTTCCTTTTATCCTACCGAAAGCTTTAAAGAATTACTGCGCTTTTTGAGCATTTTTTCCTCTTTCTTGTGTGGTATTTTATTGTTTGGAACCCCGAAGAGTCTGGAAACGCTAATCAAGGTGCTAATCTGGTCAGCTTTACCGCCGGCTCTATTAGCCCTTAATCAGGCGATTAATAGTACCGGCCTGCCCGAAGGCACAATTTATCGGGTATTTGGGAGTATGACCCACCCAAACATGCTTGCCTTTTATTTGTTGCTCGCAACTTCATTATGTGTTTTTTTACTGCTTAGCTTGAAACATACCCGTCTCGAAGTATATCTATATTCTCTGCTCGGAGTGTTTTACGCGACAATGCTATTTTTCACCTACACTCGTGGTGCTTATTTAGCCCTGCTTATCATCTTTGGAATTGTGGGGGCGGTAAAGTTTAAAAAGTTTTTAGTTGCCTCTGTTCTTGGTTTATTGCTGGTATATGTCATGGTTCCTCCTCTCCAAGCTCGCTTTAACAGTATTTTTCAGGCTGACCCCTATGGATCTTTGAGTTGGCGCGTAAGTCTTTGGCGCGATGGTTTAGATTATTTTAACGAACGACCATGGCAAGGATACGGACTGGGTACTGCTGAACAAGTGATTGCTGCTAATCGAGATTTTCGCCTGGGCTCACCCGACCCGCATAATGACTACCTGCGTGTAGCCCTTGATGGTGGTCTACCCTTATTATTCGCTCACACTCTTCTTGGAGTATTCTTAATCTGGTTTATGGCCGAATCTTTTTTGCGAGAACATCGACCCAAATTAAAGAATTTTTTATTATTCTTCGCTGCCTTTTCTTTGGCCGTCTACTTAGCGGCGGCTGGTGATAATATTATTAATGATACGGCTTTACAGTGGCAATGGTGGGCACTAGCGGGAGCGGCAATTGCTTGTGTAAAACGACGTGCCGACTTTGCTTAATAGCCGTTTTGTTAAGACATGAAGGTAATAAAAAAAGCCTGTTTATGCAGGCTTTATAATTACTCCGTTCTTTTTGAGCCATCATTATATACAATGTGGCTTTTTTTTGTGGTACTTGAGACAAACACCTTTCCTTTTTCGAACTTTCTGGTGACGTATTCGCCTTCATTTTTTAGTTCTTCTAGAGGCTTCCCCAGGTTTAATTCGAATTTTTTGTCGTACAACGTGTTCTGGCCAACACATAGAAATAAATTATCTCTTAGTCTGGCACTGCAGGCACCGTAGAAGTAGTCTTCCGTTTTGGGATTAACAATCGCAAATTTGTATTTGCTGGCGATTATCATGTTTATTAACAAATCGCTTCGTCCACCCAAATGATGATGTTCATAAGGAAAATCTTCAAGTTGCTTACAATCGGTCTCTCTTACGTAAGAAAGATTTCCAGGGTTAGTGATTATGAAAAAATCCTTCCCCTTTTTCTTTCTGATGATATTTAAGTATGCCTTCATTCCCGCCGTCCAACTCTTATTAATTTCGGCAAGATTTCTGTCTGGTTTACCATCATCATCAAAGTCGAATCCTTTGTTTCCTCGATAGTGTGCCAACCAGGAAATGCCGACTTTATCATCGCCCCAACAATTGTCGATAAGACATCCTTTGACGCGTGGGTCCTCAAGAATTTTCAAATACTTTGCAGCAATCCATTGATAGTATTTTTGACCATCAACTTCAGGGCAATCGATGCGCATGTCTAGAGCCTTCATTCGTTCCCAGGCACCAATGGTTTTGCCATCGGGTTGTTTGACCCACCACTGGGGGTACTTCTTAAGTTCGGCTAGTAGCTTAATGCTCCAAGGCTTATCCGACCACATGGGGTCAAAAATCTCTGTTTGATTGAGGTAGACATAAAGCTGCATTTCTGGATTTAACTTTATCATGGCATCAATGACGCGCGGGTTATTGATAAAGTTTTCGTAATCTATGACGATGAAGTCATAAGGCGCAAGTTTAATCGCTTGAACATCAGACATCGTCGGCAGATACCACAGCACTCCCATGTACTGCTTCTCAGGCTTAAGATTAGTAAACGAGGTTAGCAGAACTACGGCAAAAATTACCGCTACTTTCCTTAGCATTGTTGTCATTGGCTATGATTTTTGGGGTGAATACTTATTGTTAATGAATAGATAAGCTTACTATTTATAATCTAATTAGTCAATATCTGAAAAGTACGAGCCTCTTCCAGGGTGGTCGTCCAAAAGGTCTTTTGCTTATTATTTTCCAAAGAGGGACTAGTGTTAATCACTTTACTCGTAGGTTCCACGGAGACGTTTAAACCCTCAATCCTGCTTCCGGGTTGACGCTGGACGTAGAGTGTATAAATTTTGTCGTCAGCAAGACGTTGATTAATACCAATCGGTAGCTCGTAGTTGATGCTTAACTGGCGACTACTTCCTGGCTCGATGCTCCAGAAAAAACCAATTACGTGCTTACCTAATGATAGGTCGTCATAACTAGAGACGTCTGCTTCGGATCTGTTTAGGCCTTCGATATTAATTAACTTGCTGCCAAGCGGCGCTAGAACACGAGTGTAACTTCGATACCTCGTTGTGCGCCAATCAAACCCACCGTCATGCCGATAATTCAAAATTGTTGTAGCCTGAAGCCCCTGGCCCTGTTTAACGCTATACGAAATCCTCTTGGACATAACGGCGTCACTTTTAAAGGCGGCGAGATTGGCATCAACAACCATCAGGTAATCACCGTTCACTTGCTTGATGCTGCCATCAGCACCAAGAGAGGTTGCAACCGCCTGTCTTCCAGGATTGGCAAAGTACATTAAGATGTCGCCGCGAGAAATGCTTTTCGTGATCACGTCGGCAAGCTCAGGATATCGACTTAGTGGCAAGTGCATCAGCTGGTTCTTTAGTTCGGCAATTAGGTCGTTAATGATATCCTTTCGATCCCAGGAAGTTATATCTTCATCCTTGTATGCGATTTCGACGTTATATTGTAACAAGGCTTGCATATTTTCCGGAGCATATGTTTCTCCTCTTACGGTAATTGGACCGGTTAACCGTAATAGATTCGCAACGAAATCGGGGGTGATTGCTAGGACGCCGTCGAGCTCAGGCTCAATTTGACCGGCAGCTGCGCTTTCCAGGGCAAACATTTCCTGTATTAGTCGCGCTGAAGTTGGCCAGTCTGGTGACCAGTTTGAGTCGCGTAAATAAAGATTTTCGACGTTTAAGTAATTTGTTATTGGTGCTGGCGCCTGATAAACCACTTTACCAATCGAAGGCATATCGAGGTGGTAGATGTCATCCGCAACTAGTTGTTTAATCTCGCCAAAATCAGCAAGGTCAACACGGACATAGCTACCTAAAAATCCACCGGTCGGGCGAAGCTCATCATTGTTCTGTAACATGATGAGATAATGGGCCTCCTGTGGGTAGCCGGTAAAGGCCGGGAGTAAGCGCATGATTGGAATTGATCTTGTCAGCAGTATCTCTCCCGTGGCTAATTGACTTCGTATTTCACTTAAGCGCTTATTGAAAGGCGCTAGGATGCCATAGCGGTGAATACGATCAAGATTATATATGGCCAAACTAATATTTGCCTTTAGGCCGTTTAATTCCGGTTCGAGAGCAATTAAGCTTTGCAGAATAGCTGCTTTGCGGTCCGCATTTAAATCCCTAAATCGACCTTGCCCCAGAGAGGCGAGATCAAGATTGGAGGCCAAGGTAGCGGCCTGAGCAGCGCTAGCCGAGATAATTAAAGCGCTGTCGTTTAAATGTTGCAGGTCATCCAGTTGGGCTCGCCCAAGACCTATCTTTGCTGGCAACCAAGAAATGCGTAAGGAATCAATTGCCTTGGCGCTGGCGGTGAAGGCGCTATGACTTTCTTTTAATTTTACATTAGCCTCATCCCAGTCTTGAGCGCGAAAATCAACCAAAGCAAGCTCTAGGAGCTTTTGCCCACTAATTGCTTCTTGAGCAAAGCTTTGCCAGTGCTTCCAGCTAATTAGGAAGCTGATAATCAAAATAAAAAAAATCACCCCGAGGGCAATCAGAAGGTAGCGAAAAAATGTTTTTAAATAATTTATCCAGTTTGTGTTCGTCATAAATTGTGATGTGCCTCCTCCTCTTCAGTTGGCTCAATTACTTTTAGATGTCGGCTCTGTCTTATTTTATGTAAGAAGATATCGTTTATCTGAGTGCGATAGTCATATTCGTCTTCGTCCATCATGGTGTAGTTGATTTCCTTATTTAAATCAGCTTCAAGGGTATGTAGGCGTTTTAAGAAAGCGTCCTTTTTTATCTTGCCAACAGCTAATAGGTCGGTGGGTGAACTTAAGTCGCCGGTAAACAAACCGCTAAGCCACATACGCTTAACATCTCCCGCGGCCGAGACTTCTTTAATAAAATCTTGGCATGAAAGTAAGTTGGCCTTAGCAAAGAGACTTTTTAATTCGTTAAAAAGAAGAAAATCGCGGTTAACCACTAAATATTTCTTTTCATTCTTGTTGCTCTTTGTCTCCAAGTCTTTTGAAGCGCTCGTTTTAGTAGACGTCTCCTTCGCTGCCGGGGCTTCTTCCAATTTTAAAAGGCCAATGGCTTGGAGATTTTCTAATTCCCTTCTTACCGAATTCACCTGAAGGTCCAAGTCACGTGCTAGTTGTCGAGTATAATATTTTTGTTCAGGCTTGCTAAGGAAGGTTTTTAAAATCTTTACCCGAGCGTTGGAGCCAAAAATTTGAGCGAGCATATTGTTGAATAATCGCCTATTTTAGCCCGTTACGGAGCATATATTTAAGGCGATTTCAGGTCTTCTGCTTTATTTCTTTATGTGTTTATAGTATAATATAAAGCGTGAAGAGTCAACTAAAATAGGCTCTTTTAGCGTAAGGTTCCTGCTATATATGCATTACAAAATCGCATCTCTCGTCCTCAATGCCAGCAAGCATTTAAATGGCTGCCGTGAGGCTCACATCACGCAACCCGATGCCGTCAAAGAAAATTTGGCTGGCAAGCTTTTTATTTTAGCTGAAATTGATGGCAAGAAGACGGAGGTAAAAAAGGTTATTGATTTTATCACTGAAAGTTTAGATGACTTTTATTACAATGATGAGAAGATCTTTCTGCTTGATAAGATTGAGGGATTAACCCTAGAGAATATCTTTGAGGCTTCCCTGGCGAAGCTTAATAAGGCCTTGCTCGATTTTTTGGCACAGGAAAAGATATATCTACGAGCCGAAGATACAAACTTAGTTATTGGTCTCTTGTTTGAAAATAAATTATATTTTTCTAACTTCGGTCGCAACAAAGCTTTTTTAATCTACAAACGACAGGATGATTACGACATTATTAATGTTGAAACTAGCGCTGCTGACGCAGAAGATAGTGCTGTTATAGCTACTTCAGGGCCTAAATTCTTCTCCTCAGTTATAACTGGAAAGATACCGCCATCTTCATATTTCTTATTCTGCAATGAAGTCTTGCCTGAATACTTATCGAATAAAGACCTAATCACCATTATTACCAAGTTGCCACCGATGGTGGCAGCTGAGCAGATGAAGGCATCATTGAGTAAGGTGAATACTTATGTTCCCTTCCTGGGAATTATAGTAAAAAATACCTATGGTCTTTCCGCTTCTGATCTTAAAGAAGATTCGGGCGCTGAAATTGCTCAATCAGCTCATAACTCAATCTCACATTTGAACTACACCGAAAGACGGACCGAACAAATGCTCGCCCCGGCCGGCTTGGTTAATTGGAGTAAGTTTGGTAAGTTTTTTTCCGGAGGCAAAAAGAAAACTTTAGCTAAGCAAGGATTACTGAAAAT
>PHAH01000006.1 GCA_002841655.1 Candidatus Falkowbacteria bacterium HGW-Falkowbacteria-2 | reverse complement strand
CTATTTGATTACGAAATGATTAAATCCGCCCAGAAAGCAGCCGAAAAACTCGTGCAGGCAGACCCAACTCTGGAAAAACACCCCGAAATCAAGGCCCGCCTCAATGATGACCCAGAAGCAGAGGCTCATTTGGAATAGGGGGGGTTGACAAAAAGTAACAAAGTATATATTATTTCAATATTGCAATTTAACAAAATATAGTATTAACCTTTAAACTTAGAGACATGGTGTACTACGGTTATTTCAACGGCATTCAGGTTTGCTTCGAGATGGACAACATCTTCAGTGAAAACAAACAGCTGATTGTTAAGGGAGCAAAAAATTGCTCAGAAGAAAACAATAATCACATTCCCAGTAAAATCCCACTAAACAACATCAAGATGGAAGGTGATCTACATAAACAAATCATTGAGCGGTTTAGCTCCAAACGAAAGAAGAAAATTGCAGCCAAGGCTAAGAAAGTGACCATCGCTTAACAAAAAAGAATAAAAGATTAAAGCCCCTATTTCTAGTGGGCTTTTTTATTTACCAAATTATACTAAACAATAAAAAAACCCCCTTGCAATACATTAGTATCGAAGGGGGAGGTATTAGCAGCACGCAAATATTTTTAGGCGAAAAAATTCTCCATTTTCTCATTGAATTTTTTCACCAGGCTTCTCTTGAAGTAGCCAATAACGGCAGCGAATGCAGCAAGAATGATTGTAATAGTTAGGTATGCTGGTTCTCGTAGGAACCTTAGAATTGTTCCTGGGTCGCCACCTTCACCGAAGATGTACAAAACAGCAGAGAAAAGTCCCAAGATGAGGATAATGCCAGCTGCGAAGCCTATTACAAAGATAATCGAAAAAATCGCATTTTTCATGATATTTTGTTTTTGGGATGAACTACTCGATGAACTAAAACAAGTATATCACGTTTTGATATACTTGTCAATAGGGATAAATGGTTACATTATTTCCACTAAATCAGCCAAATTCTTGATTTTAAGGAGTTTCAGCTTGCCGCCCTTGTATTCAGTCCCGCTGGGGACGGCGGCACTCTTAAAGCCCAATTTTTCGGCTTCACGGAGACGTTGCTCGAGCCGAAACACCGGCCTCAGCTCGGCACCAAGACCCACTTCCCCGATTACTACCATACCCGCGGGCAAGGGCTTATTTAAATATGAAGAAATGATAGCGGCACAAACAGCTAGATCGAGAGCGGGGTCATTTATCTTGAGTCCTCCCACCGCATTCAAGATAATATCGCGGGTAACTAAGTTTATCTTACTCCGCTTGGCAATAACGGCACTCAGCACTTGCAAGCGATTTAAATCGAGGCCACTGGCTTTTCGTTGTGGGTAGCCAAACACCGTTTTCGTTACGAGTGCCTGGATGTTTACCAGGAATGGTCTAGTCCCTTCAAGCACGCAACCAATTACCGAGCCGGCAATGGAATCCGCCCCCGAACCTAAAAAGACAGAGCTCGGATCCTTAGCTTCTATGAAGCCAGCGCCAGTCATCTCTAAAACACCAAGTTCATTAACAGAACCGAAACGATTTTTGCTCGCACGCAGCAGACAATAGTTACTGCCGGATTCGTTTTCTAAAGACAAAACGGTATCAACAATATGTTCAAGTGACTTCGGACCAGCCACTTGTCCGTCTTTAGTAATATGTCCGATTAATAAGACGGTAATTCCGTGTTCCTTTGCTAATTCTAAAAATTTCACTGCCACTGCCCTAATCTGACTCAGGCTACCTGCCTCCGAAGGGATGAGGGATGAATATACAGTCTGGATAGAATCAACCACCATCAAGGCTGGCTTCATCTTTAAGGCGGACCCAGCAATTTTTTCAACACTAGTTTCACCGATAAAACGCAGACGTTTTAAATCACAGTTGAGGCGAGTAAGGCGCGATTTAACTTGGGCGGCCGATTCTTCACCGCTAACATATAATACCTCGCCTTGAGCACTGAGTTTGTCCGCTAATTGAGCAGCCAAAGTACTCTTGCCGATACCAGGTTCGCCGCTAAGAAGAATCAAAGAGCCAGGTAATAATCCGCCCCCTAAAACTCGGTCAATTTCCTCAAGTCCGCTCTTTATTCTTATCTCCGGACCGCTTTGCAACTCACGTAAATCAATGACATTGGCATCACCGATTTTCTTGGCCTCTTCTTTCTTTTCTCCTTGTGAATCAATGACGTCTTCGCCCAGTGTACCCCAGGAACCACATTCCAAACAACGCCCGCTCCATTTAGGGAACTGGGCGTCGCAATTTGTACAAGTATATATCTTCTTTATCGCCATAGATTATTTGAGCCAATAGGCACCATCGACCAACCAACGGTCACCCTCTTTTACAAAGACTAAGCGCAGATCCTGATTAAATTCACTTTCACTACCATCAACCTTCGTTTCGCGACGAAGAGTGCCAACCACAACCTCCGCATTACCATTATTATTATCAAAACTCTTCACACTAGTATTAACACTGAAAGTGCTGATACCGTAGTAGTTGCCTTCATAGGGATTGTCGGTGCGCATCTTTTCGACGTAGGTTTTTGCCCAGTCACGCATAGTGGTGGTCATGAAAATATTTAAATCTTCAAAGTTGCTGTAGTTGGATTGATTGGAAAAAGAGCCAAGTCTTTCCGCAATAATGCTCGCGAGCTTAGCGACGTCAGTGGCATTGGTTTCATGTGGCGTCTCGGAACTTAGGTCATAGGTATTGCGTCTTGGAGTGTTCCCAGGAGTGAGGTCACTTTCTTCTGGCTCGCCGGGTAATTGTCCAGAAGGGACATCCACTGGCGCAATCGGTTCAAGCTGCTCTACCGGCCTCATGAATATAAAATAAATGATGGCGGCGATGACGAGTAGTCCGGCGATTATAATGGCAAGACCTGTCTTTTGTCGATTGTTCATATTTTTTTATGATTGTTCTTGAGTTAAGCTCTCATTGAATTCTTTTTTGGCTTCTTCAATTTCAAGTAGCTGACGTGGATCAGAGGTAATGAGCTGATCTTCGGCATAGGAAGCGACCACTTTCATCGCGACGTGCTTGTTGCCAGCAAAGAAGATGCCTTCACCGACACCGCATTCTAATAATAGATATTTCTCACCTTCCGTCAGCAAGAAAGTTTTTTGCACGAGATCTATCGCTGCTGGTGATTGCTTGAGCAGAATCTGTAAAGAAGAGTTGGTCACGATTGCCTGCCCATAGGGAGAGGTGAGGAAGTCATTAACGTCCTGCGTGATCGTTGTCACTCCCAAATAATACTTACGGCAACGTTTTACTAAAGCGAAAATAAATTTAGCACTGTCTTCGTTCTGCATCATCCACCAAGCTTCATCGATAACAAGAATGCGCTGTCTCATTTCGCTGCGAACCGTATTCCAAATGTAGTTAACAATGGTGTAGATAGCGAGAGGGCGAAGTTCGTCTTCTAGGTCGCGCACCGAGAAACATACCAACTGATTATTCATCTCAACGTTGGTTGGACTATTTAAAAGCCCAGCAAAAGTACCTTCTGTAAATTTCTTCAGACGTAAAGCAAGATCGGAACCGCCTTCCATACCATCGAGCACCTGCTCAAAGTCAGACATGATTGGTGGCTCAATCATTGATAGATCTGAATCAGGAGTGATATCTTTTTTCGCGTAAGTTTCAAGTAGGGCACGATCGACAATCGAGTCTTCATCGTAGTTAAGCTTACCCAACATCAAGCGTACCAAGCCTTTTAGGGTAATAACGGCACTCCGAATAATGTCTTTTGGCTTTGTCTCGCCACCAACGGCGCGAGGCAAATCGAAAGGATTAATCTTATTCTCCGAAGCGAGCGAGATGTTGATATAAGTGCCACCAACGGCTTCTGCTAAGTGCTTATACTCGTATTCAGGGTCAATAACAATAACCTCTGACCCGAGCATTAATGAGCGTAGGATTTCCAACTTAATCGCATACGACTTACCAGCACCGGAAGTAGCGAAGACAACCGAATTCGCATTCTGCAACGAGAAACGATCAAACAGAATTAAACTGTTATTATGACGATTGATTCCATATAAAACACCGCGGTCGCTTGTCAGTTCACTGGAAATGAAAGGAAAAGACGAAGCGATGGGCGAAGAATTCATGTTGAAGGTGATGTAGAGTTCATCATTGCAAAGAGGTAGGGTTGAATTGAAGCCCTGCTCTGCCTGAAAATAGACACGACGAGAATACACTAGACGAGAACCAAAAATATCTTCAACCTGATCAGACATACGATCAAGCTCTTCCATGTTGTCGGCATATAGAGTCACGTAGAGGGAGAACTGGAAGAACTTCTCCGTTCCCTGGGTTAAGGCATCACGCAAATATTCGATATCACGCAAAGCTGTTTCACGTAAGGGGTCGCGAGCCGCCCCTTTTTCGGCATCAGAGATAATTTGGGCCTCGAGCGTACCTACTTTATTCTTTAATTGTTTTAAAATCACCGCACTCTTCACCGGATAGAAGAACATGGAAACATCAAAAGTGAGATTGAGGTTGATAATAGGTGCAAACCAGCCAACGCTGATATATCTTGGATAGTTAATGACAAAAATTGTACGAGCAAACTTACCGCCTAACATTATACAGTTCGGCTTTACCTGTAAACTTGCCGGTGAAATAATGTCGCGCACCGTCAAAACACCACGTCTAAAGGCCTTTTCTTCTTCAATAATTTCACGCGTCATTTCCGGATCATTCTCAATCACCGGCTCCTTCAAGCGCGGCGACAAAGATATTGGCGTATTGAGCGTCATCTTCTGTTTGTCGTCGTTCTTATTGAAATTTATCATAGACGATGTTTTTAGTTGCTTTCGACTCTCATCTTTTCCAGATCGGCTAAGCCCTGATTCTTAGAGGTCTCAGGATTATACGTTTTGTAATAGAGTTCAATTAAACTTTGGGTATCAAGACGAGCGATACTGACGCCCATCGATTCTAACCCGCCAATGACACTTTCCAGGCGTCGGTTAAGCATCTCCTTGTAACGATTGAAGCTCTTCTCTTTCAAAGTAATTGAAGTTGCAGGACGTACGGCTTCACCAAGTAATTTGAAAAAGCTCTTATGTTTATCAGATAAAGGATTATAGGGCACCACGACATAAAAGCGCTTGTTCATAATCTTGCCGATAGAGGTAAGCTCTTTAATGTAATCAATATACTCCGAGGTTTGCATCTTCAATAATTTATTGAGCTGCTGCTTCTCTTTTTCTTTCAAATACATCAGATAGTTATCAATATCCAGCTCACGGGACTGGATTACAATCTCCAACATGAAATTGAGATTGTTTAAAAACATCACGTAGGAGTTGATAACGGCATTCTGTTCATCTTCACTTTTGAGGGCAAAATTTATACTGGAAACAAGCAGCACTGCACGTAAGGTGCCATCCTTCATAATGACGACGTCATCTTTAATCTCAGCGATATCGAGATATTGCTGAGTAGAAACGTTTACCTTGTTACGCGCTAAGCTGTTTATTTCTGACATATTGTTTTAATTATCCTCACCATCACCGCGATACCGCCCCTTAGTGTCAACCACCAACGCCAGGTCAGCTAACCGAGAGGAACGATATATCTCTTTGGGCTTGGCGTGAACTTCGGCTTTGGTAATCGGTGCTTCGGGCATACTCACTATATCACCTTGACGATGATTCCAGACACGGAGATTCGGACGACGAAACGTTTGCACTAGGTTAAGGATGAAGAAATGGAAAGGGCGACCATTGATTTTAATAAAAGCGAAAACAGTGGCAATAAGGAATACGACAATAGCAGTGGTGAGAAAAAGAGTGAAATCAAAAATCTTATAGCTAATGCCGATAATCGTCGCCGCTCCTAAGAAAATAAGAAATTGGCGAGTAGTAATCGGACCGATTATCTTGCTTTCAACATCGATAAATTGCGGTACGGTAAATTGCTGCATATATTAAAACATCAAGGAGTTATTCATCGCTACGATTGCTTCGATTTCATCCATGGAGAGTACTTCTTTCTTTTCGGCCTCGCGGTTTGCTACCGCCTCTCTTAACGGCACCCCCGTAACAACTGCCTCGTGAGCAATACGGACATACAGACGATTAACCGGGCTTTGACGCCAAGCTTTTACACCTTCAACCATGCGATCATAGCCATCTTTTTCAAGCAATTTTATTTTGGTAGCAATCTTAGCGGTGATCTCTTTCGGATTTGTGCCTAAGCGACGGAAATTTACTAAATCAAGATAACGCAATTCTTCGAGTGGGCCCATCACCTTAGGCTTCAACTTCACGTCCTCTATCTTCGGACGATGCTCACTCGAGGCAGCCGGTCTTACCTTGTTGTTATTTTGAATACTCGCCGCTCGTACTGCTTCTTCTAAGTGCTTAGTAGCACTTAGTGCCACTTCTGGTGAGGAGGGGGTCGGTGTTCCCTTAAACAGCTTCGACCACATACCAGCCTTTGCGGCAGCAGCTGGACGATTAATGCGAACTGGCGCCGGAGCTTCAGGCCTTTTTTCAGTCTTAGTTTCAGGTACAGGGACAGCAACTGGTTTAGGGGCTGTAGCTGACTCTGCCTCAACGGCGGGAGCGGCAGGGGCAGGATTAGGAGTTATAATTGGTGGCTGTTTAGCCGGTGTAGATGGTGTAGCAGGTGTAGCTGGTTTTGTCTCCGCCTTTTCCGTTGCCACTGTTGCTTTTGTGGCATAAGGCATGGAGGGGCGCATCAATTGCTTCACCTCTTCAGGGGCGACAATAGCAAACTCTGACGTAGGAGCTGCGATTTCATGAGTAGTATCGAGCTTGTTTACAGATTGTTTAAACTTATCAGCCAAAACTGCTGGTGGCTTTATTTCACCCTTAGCTAAGGCCGACTTGAAATCATAGGCATTACTGGCCTCACTCTTATTAATCAAATCATTTATTGCTGAAGGAACTGCAGCAGGAGCAGGAGTATGAGTAGGCGCGGGGGTAGGAATAGGAGTAGGAGTAACAACCGGAGCAGATGCAGTTGCAGTGTTTGGACGATCCAGAGCCCGCAGCAAGCGGTCAGCCGCACTTGGCTCTAAAGACAAACCTCCCTGCTCTACAGGTCGCTCGAGTGCTGAGCGAGCATCAATCTTAGTACGAACTCCCTTGCGATATGTTAATAGTATTTGCCGACAACGAGATATTAAATCTTGACTTGGTAAAACGATTCCGTTTTCTTTCATCAGCACTTCAAGTTCTTTGTCTTCTGGGCTAAGCATTGGTCCGGGCCTAACACCAAGATAGGTTGAGACTGAGAATAAGAGGCGTTCCTGTAACTCTGAACTTAGAGATCGTGCCTTATCCTGAGGTAAACCGAATTCAGAAACAAAATGTGAGGTCAAATCCTTAACCAAAATTTGCTTAATCATCACCTGCATGACAAGCATCGCTAAGCTCACTCCGTATTTACCTTCAAGAGACGACAAAATCTCCATCGCAGCTGGCGAGGAGACTTTTTCCCGTAACTCTTTAGGTAATTTATTGAATTGTTGCAAGTAATCAAACATGAAAAGACTAGAAAAATCTAAAAAATACAGCCAAATAATTATACTACGGGCATTATCTTCATTTTAGCATATTTGCTGTAGAAAGGAAAAGCCAAAAACACTTTATTTTTTACCTGAAAAAAATATAAAACCGCCCCTTTAACGGGGCGGTTAAATTTCCTAATTATTCCCAATCTTAACGAGCAGAAACTGTCTGTCGAAGACGATCAAGCTCTTGTTTAATCACCTTATACTCAAGACTCCCCACCGCGTAGTCGTTTAAGGCGGCTTGGAGCTTGGCGGCATCCGAGTCATTCTTAATAACCACCGGCTCCTCTGCTTTTGCCTCCTTTAACGACGCCTTCTTTTCTTGAATTACAGGTTGACTAACAGGTGCTTCGGCCTCGATATCAGTCGGGATTATGCTCCAAAATTTAACTGGTGTTTTGTCTGTTATTTCGTCAAAGTGGGTGATATTGCGATACACCTTGAACACTCGCGATAGCAAGATTTTTTCAGCAGCTGACAAAGTTTTAGTATTCTTCGAATTGCTAATGTAATTAGCTAAGACCAAATCGTCGAAATTGCCACTGCCATTAAGGGCAACAAAATCCTTAATCCAATTTGCAACTGTCGGCTGATGCGAACCTTTTTCATCTGTAATCTTAGACTTACTAACAATAGTGGGATTATTGGTAATAATCATTTCTAATTCAGAAAGAAATGTTGGTTCATTTTTTAATAAGAGGAAAACATCAAGATTAAAGGACTCCGCTAGTTCTTTGTCAGAAATAAGCTTGAGCAGGTCATTCTTTAATTCCTCTTTTAGATCCTCAGGACTTACCACCTCTTGGGCCGGAGCTACCGAAGCCACTAACTGTGAGAAGACTGTTCTAGCTAATGCACGACTAACCTCAAGAGCATCTTCCTCACTTAAACTCTCTTCACGCATTAAGTAATCCGCTACCTGTGTTGGTTTTAACTCGCCAATCCCAACTAAAATAAGAACGAAACTGGTATTTACGCCGTATTCCAATTCTATTTCTTTTACAGCCACAAGAGCATCGGGACCGCCCAAAATTTCCTTTAAATCAGGAGGAAGCTTGCTGAACTTTTGTAAGCATTGAGCAATATAATTCATATTGGTGATATTATGATACCTGTTTATTCGCGGCTACAGAATCGCCTAAATTCTTAGACAGATTATGAGAAATGACTTCAAGAGCAATTGGAGACGGCTCCTCGTCTCCTCCCAACATCTCGGCAGCTTTATCAGCCTTCCCGCTGCTAAGAATGGCCTTACGTAATAAGCCAAACCAATAGGCGAAGTTTTGAGATGAGGGACCGGGCTTAACTGAGTTAGCAGATATCGTCGGCGCAGCGAATTTGGTGCCCAAATCAGCCATCTTCTTAGTTAAGGCTTCAACTGAAGTGTCAAAGCGAGAGGTATCAAGCTCGACAAAAGAGCTATCTCCTTTAATCTCACCCGATCGAGCCTTTCCAGGCTTATCTTTAAGAATATCATCGACTGCCTGCTTGTCCTTTCGTATATCATACTCTCTGGTTTGCATGATTCTTTCCGTCGCAAAGTTAACGTCGTCTTCATCATGATAGCCTAAAGCGTGAACTTGTTCATGGACCACAGTTTCCTTCACGTCGCTCAATTTGTAGTCGGCCGCACTGGAGTTAATAAGCTGCATATTCTGCAATTCTTCTGGTTTTTCAAAGCGGCTCTTAGCAGTCTGGAGATTTTCTAAACGCTTCTGGTCACCGCCACTTAAATTCGGCTTTGCCTGCAATTTAGAAATCTCTTGGTCTAATATACCAACCATCTTGCCAGCAATTTTCTGCATCATCGCCGGATCGCTTGTATTCAGCCCCTGGGTGCCACTCCAATCAGCAGTGCCATCCGCCTTTTCTATCTCCTTTATATTTAACTTCTCAAAATCAACTGCCACCATGTCTGATTTACCGCGAGCAAAATCATTGACCGCTAAATTGCCATTTCCTCTGGGGGCGCCCTTCTTATCAGCATCAACTGGAGCAGTAGTATTGTCCTCAATTTTTTTCTTTCGAGATTTTCTGTAATCATTTTTATACTTACCTTTGCTTTCCAGGCGATCAACTTCATCTTGAGGAAGAGGGTTGCGAGACGGCCGCATGTAGCTTCCATGTCTATCCTCACCCGTCATAGGATCACCGTTACGGTCGGTTCCGACGACCATTGGGCGACGATTTTTATTGCGCCCTCTATTATACGCGCCACGTTCGTCGGAATTCTTTTCGATATAAGTCATGGCGCGGCCCTCCAACTCAGCGCCGGATTCACCGATTCTGTGCCATTCCGGGTCTGACAATTTTTGCAACGCTTCACGCGACATGCCGGCAAGGTGCTCTTGAATCTTAACTGGATCTACCAATGCACTTGGCATCATTTCTCGCGCCTTTGACCTAGCTGCCATTTTACTAGCGGTTATACCACCGCCCTCTTTCGCGTATCTCGCGACCACACGAGTATCTTTAAGATCACCGATTTTCTTTTCAGCCTTATCAGAAATTGTTTTCTGGGCGCGGTTTAAGCCTACAAGGGTGTTGGTTGCTAAACCGCGGATGCCAGTAGCGGCAAGTACTTTGCCCACTCCGCCCTGACTACCAGCAATTGTACCCAAATGTTCCTTCAGGTTTAACTTCTTTGCTACTCCCAAGCCTAGTGAAGCACTTGCACCAAGAGCCATTCCTGTTCCCATCGCTCCTAATTTATTCAAATTACCCATGCCCTTACCAGCAATTGAGCCAGCCGCCCCACCAATCTCCTGAGCAATCTTTAGACCCCCAATTAACATGCCAATGCCGATAACAAACTTAACTAGTGCACCAGGCGTGGAAGCTTTAGTTGCTGCAAAGGCACCACTGCCGGTAGGCGCACCTATAGCCCCTGTTTCAGAGGCCATGTCAGCTTCATTAGCAGTCTGAACAAGTTGCATATCTGTTCCGGTTTGCAGAGCGGCGAATGACAGCCAAATAAAGAAAGCCAAGACGGGACCGATGATTAAATTCTGGGTAAAATCTTTCCACCATTTAGAAGCATATTGCGCGCCAGCAGGAAAAGCAGACAGGAGATAAGCGAGCGGAGAGAGAACAACGTATATCCATATCATCACTAAACGCATAGCGAGTATCATCATCATCGTAGTAATCACCACCAACGCGATAATCATGTAAATCAAACCGAGAACATAGGCGCCCACAATTACCCAGAAACCGGCGTCATCAGCGTCTCGAGACATTGTCACGATATCGGTGATGCCGAGCATATCAATAATATTGCCACCCGCCACGTCTTTAAAGGCATTAACGAAGGTCAACATCACGACTTGAGCGACGTCAATCATTAAGCCACAAATTGTCTTGGAAAAATTGATTAAAATGGCCATCAAAATCAATTTTGGCAACCACTTTTTATAGCTATAATTTTCAATGTGTAAAATTGTGGAGAAGGCAATGATGAGCAAAATAACAACAAAAAACATGTTGGCAATGTCACGAACTATAACCCAGCCTTCTAAAACCGCTTGAGAGCCAATGAAGTTCTGATAACTAGCAATGAGAATAAGGCCTTTGATTACTAACAATAAAATCAATCCTAAGGCGCTGATGAAAACGCCAATTATTTTCCCAACAACAATGCCGGCCCAATCTCCAGCCGTTTCCGCAAAAACGGGATGAGCAATAAAGAAGCTCGCGCCAACTATCAGAAGCAACCATAGATAATGGCTTTTACGTTTAAAAAAATTTAGAGTCTTTATACTCATATCGTTCAAATTTATTCTCCTGTGATCCAGCTCCAAAAAAGTTCAAGGAGCATAACACCACTTCGTAAAGGATTTTTTATCACCTCAATAATAAGAGCAGGGATAATAAAAGCTGAGAGAATCGCAACAAGCAATACTAAACTTACAATAAGCACTCCCATTACTTCGTACGTCTTTATTTTCGCGCCACGCCTGTCTCTCTGTTCTTTAGTAATTCCTGGCTTATCCGCCCATTCCGAACCTAACGGCGCAAATAGGTCATCACCAAATATATTTTTCAGAACTAAATGACCGTAAACGTAAAAAAAGGATAAACCGAACGTATACAGAATGTTCCGCCAAGCAGAGACGAGCAATTTACTGGTGCCACTACTAACACTTTTTTTAAATGACTGCCATGACGCCCCCTTCTTTGCTTTCTCCGCCTGCTCCTTCCTATTCTTCAGCCTAGCCCCATACATGGCAGCAAAATAATTATCGGGCGGATACTCGTCGCTAGCCCCACCTCTTCTCTGCTCCCTTAAACTACCGGAACGTTCCGCACTTTCGTCGGCCTGACTGTCCGGCTGCTCTTTTTCGGTCGTAATTGCAGGTGCTCGCATCAACTGCTCATCAATAGACATAAGTGGGCTCAGAAATATTATCAATACTTCAATTCATTCACTTATATTTTACTATAAACAAGCGGAAAAGAAAAGAAATTTACAGTATCTTAGTATGCTTTACTTTTGACCACTAATAAGGTAATTTTATAATATAAAACCCCACCATTACTATGAATACCGATAAGCACAACTTAATAAATCGCCTCTTTCCCAATCCCTTGCCCACCCCCGAGGAACTAGAAAAAAGATATCCCAGGAGAAATCTCCCGGAAAAGGCCATGGTGACACGGGTAGCACCGAGCCCTACTGGGTCGGTCCACTTTGGTAGCATCTACGCTTCCCTCATCTCTGAGCGCCTCGCCCATCAAAGCGATGGTCTCTTTATTCTACGCATCGAAGATACTGACAAAAAGAGAGAAATCGCTGGCACCGCCGACTTGTTTGCCGCGACCTTAGAACGATATAACATCATCGCTGACGAAGGACCGGATAAATCGGGCCATGAAATCGGTGAGTATGGTCCCTATAAACAAAGCGAAAGGGCTGCTATATATCATTCCTATATTAAACACTTACTTGAGTCCGATAAGGCCTATCCTTGTTTTGCTACCCCCGAAGAACTTGAAGAATTACGAGCCAGACAAGAAGCAATGGGTGAACGTAGTGGCTACTACGGACACTTCGCTCTTTGGCGCGAAAAAAGCGTGGCCGATGCTATCTCCGCTTTAGATCAAGGGTTAAAGCCAGTTATTCGCCTCAAATCACCGGGTAATTTCCAAACAAAGATAATGGTTGATGATTTGCTCATTGGTAGACGGGAAATGCCTGAAAACGATCAAGATATTATTATCATGAAAGCCGATGGCCTTCCTACATATCATTTTGCTCACGCCGTGGACGATTATTTGATGCGCACTACTCACGTTATCCGTGGGAATGAGTGGTTTCCTTCCCTCCCCCTACACCTACAGCTCTTTGCTGTTCTTGGTTGGACACCTCCCGCCTACGCCCACCTTGCACCAATTCAAAAGATGGAAGATGGCAAAAAGAGAAAGTTAAGCAAACGCAAAGATCCAGAAGCTAATATCGAATACTATCGTCAGGCTGGATACTTAGAAGAGGCAATAATCGAATACCTATTAAACCTCGCTAACTCCAATTTTGAAGACTGGCGCCGGGCCAACCCAGTCGCTGACTACCGCGAATTTATTCTCACTCTCAAAAAACTGGCCAATTCCAACGGCCCTTTGTTTGATCTCGCTAAGCTTAATGATATCAGCAAAGACATTATCTCCCGTCTCGACGCTAAAACCGTGGCTGAGCGTGCTTTAGCTTGGGCTAAAGAATACGACGAAGAGTTATATGAGTTAATGAATAAGGATCGTGACTATACAGAGGCTATTTTCAATATCGAACGTTCGGGCGTGCCAAAACCGCGCAAAGATATTGGTCGGTTTGAAGAAGTCCGCCAGGAAATTAGCTATTTTTTTGATGACCTCTTCACTCTATCCGACGAAGACCTGCGCTCTGCGATTGCCGATTTAAATGGAGCTGAACCAAAAGCGCTTGTCGCTGATTTCATGGCAATCTATGACGAAAAAGATGGGCCCGAAGAATGGTTTGAAAAGTTTAAAGAGGCGGCCGCTAAACACGGCTTCGCCAAAAGTCCAAACGAATATAAATCTGATCCTGAGAAACATAGGGGGCAAGCGGGCACAGCCGCCAAACTCCTCCGTATCCTCCTCACTGGTCGCACTCAGACCCCAAATCTCTGCTACGTTATGAAAGTTATGGGAAAAGAGAGGGTGAAGAGGCGATTAGAACGAATATAAAAAAAGATACATAAAAAGAGCTATCACCGATAGCTCTTTTTATTAATGTCAGACAAGTAAAAAGCCTGTAATTACCTCTCTTTTAGTAAGAGTGATAATACAGGCTTTTAGAGTTCATCTTCCATGATACAAGGAGGTTTTAGTTTTAAATAGTTCGGTTAGTTAAGGTCTGCCAATTTGGAATTCTCTATGCTCGGCAGGGATTTCGATATATACCGTATTCTGCTCTTTGAGCACATCAATCTTCACGTATACCTCAGTATACCAAGAGTGGCTGTCATTGTCGCTGGTATATCCCTCTAGTGTGCGATTAAACTTCGTAAATACATACATTGTTTTTCCCAAGTAATTGCTTACAGGCTCGCCCTTGAAGGTTGATTTAGTCGACGGATATTCATAATCCAGCATAGTTATTTGATTGAGGTTCTCATCAAAGAGTGCAACTCCATACACATACAGACCTCCCTCATGGGCAAAGTCTTCGGGGATGCTACTAAAGTTGACGGTAATTTCAACTTTTTTTTCAGCCGGGATAACTGGTGGCTGGGGCTCGTCTATCTCACTTTTTTCACATGAAATGAGAAACATTCCAATTATCGCCATAGCGATCAACAGTGTCAGCTTTTTCATTTTATTTTCCTCCTTCTAATGGTTATTTTTGTTGTTAAAAAAACTTTTATTTTCTGCTCACATTATATAACATTTTTACACAATTGTCAAGTACTATTTTTTCACTTCATTATTCCCTCCTGTATTCACCTCATTTATCTTTGTATTGCCAGTCGGACAATTGCTCTTATTACAAGACCCCTGATTCTGGACACAACAGAACGAACCCCAATTATCAGTCGCTTTTATCTTTATCATCGCCTTCGAATTAGATCCTTTGTAGAAATGATAGATACGATGAGGCTCGCTCACATTAGGCAGATTATTCTGATTAACAATATTTTGCACTGACCCATCTCCCCAGTCGATTACTAATTCTCTCATAGGCTGTTGTTCGGGGTCAATAATGGTATTGAAAGTTAATGTATAGATACCGGGGCTGGTAATATTCGCGCCATCACTCGCAATTGGTAAACCATTCACTCTGACATTAGTAATCTTCGGCCAATTCGCGCACCAGTACGTATTATAGTCACTGTAATACTCTGAATTGTGGCCTGTATCCAGGCACTGATCATCGTTGCCGGGAACATAAGTAATGTTCTGCAAGTAATCAGAACTATAATGGGGTTCGCTAATATCAATCCGATAGCTCCTTGTACTTGTGCTGTAGCTATACTGGGCATAGTCTTTTAAGAAGAGATTCTTTAAAACATTACCAGCATCATAAGAGAAATTAAACTTGCTAGCATTCCACAACGGTAAACATGTGCCGTTTGTGCCACAGGATTGCTTGGAGACCAGGCTCTTATTAGCACTACTGGTTGGGTCGAGCACACAGATTATGTTTGGGTCTAAGCTGCAAAAACCGAGATTAGAACAACCGACACCACTGCAACCATAAGGTCTGCCCCCGAAAACGGTTTGACTGATCTTATTGGAATACTGATTGCGGAACTTAATTGGCTCACTGGCTGTAATGTTGAAATTATCTGGGAAGGTAGCAGCGCCAAAGGGGATGAGGTCACGGTTGCGACCAAACATGGTAAAGCTATAGCTGTCTGGGCTTGGAGTTGCCCCAGGAGTACCGCAAACAGCAGGGACAGAAACAGTCTCGTACTCATAACAATCGGAGAAGTCATCACAAGGACTAGAACAATATTCGCCTGATTGATCACAATAACAGCCATCAGTACATGAACACTGCACGGCACAGTTTTCGGTCGTTTCTTCTTTATAACAAGTCTCACCGTAATAAGTTGTGGCGTCACGGAAGAAGAGTGGTGTTGTTAGTGGATAAAGACTATTCTTACTAGTTCTTGCGGTCCAGGCTTTATTATTCCCCATTGAATCGACTACTTGAACAAACTTGCTACAAGTTGGGTAAAACACCTCATCAGGATTAGACGAGGAAAGAAGCTTAAACTGAGTTTCATCAGATGGTGGATTATTGAAATCATACACTCTGACCGCAGGCGAGGCATTCTTAGCTTCATCTAATTTGTAGTCGGGGCGAGCCGAGATGCCATTGTATGTATACCAGCCATTATAGCGGCTAACATCAAAAACTCGTGGATTATCTTCACTAGTAGCCGTAATTGACAAAGGGTCCGCTGTCGCAGTCAACCTATTAATATTTACAGGAATGCAGAACCAGTCTTTTGCGCCCCAGCCTTCAACCTGAAAAATAAAATAATCAGTACTACTTCCACACCTGGCGCGTAACGACAGAGGAGTAGTCGCCTCATCATAAGCGGGTCCATTATTACCCTTATTTAAAGCGCAAAAATTTGAAACTGCTCCTGCGGGATAATAGCAATGCAATGAATCGCCTGACCCGGACCAGTCTGGATCGCTTTCAACCAACTTAGCAATTCGCTTCTCTACCAAGCTAAAATTCCCATCGGCCTCTGAGCAATAGCTTAACGGGAAAGCTCCCTGATAGCCAAGACTCGAGCGCGCTGACTTAGCACCAGCGCTAATTTCATCAATCGGATACCACATTAAACAAACATCTTTATTCGCAGAATCATGCTGGAGACAATAACCATAGAGGCCATCACTGATCACTTGACTGTTCTTACTCACACAAGAAGCAGCATCTTGAGTCGGATACAAACGACATTCTTTCGCGATGAATTGATTTGGACCGCTAGCAGCCACTTTCAATACTGGCTCGATATTAATATCGTCAAAATATACATATCTTTCTTCAAGTTCAACCGAGTTGCCTCCGACATAGATTATAATTGACTCTGTTGCTGCTAAAGATGTGCCTGGAATCTTAATAACCTTTCTTTCCCAACCGTTAGGGGCGCTGATTGTTTGCGACAATACATCTTCTTTGTCACCGCCATCAACTATACGCACGAAAGCAGACATTCCAGAATCTTTTGTATTGACCAAGAAGTTTAGATAATAGTCCTGACCCTTAAGCACATTAATCGGTGAATTTTCTGAGTGAGGAGATATGAGTTGACCAGACATTATCTTTAGATATGCCTTACCCTCAGCCGGATAATCAATTGGCGCATCGCTTGGCTTGTTGACGATACTGTCAGCGACAATACCTCTGCTAAACTTACACTCCTCTTCAGAGTCATTTGCAAGAATACAAGTGAGGTTAGGGCTGCCCTCTTCAAAGTTAAAGTGAGCATCAGTATTTAAGCCTACTTCGGTCATGCTACTTAAATCAAATTGATTTAAGATTGAATAACCAGTCGCCTTAGCCACATCACTGTTGTTACTTAATTCTCCATTTCTTCCTTTGACGAAATTAGTACACTCATTATTATCACCCAAACGATTACATTCACCGATAGAGAAACAAGTGCGCTTATTTGTTACCGGGTCAATTACGTAAGTCTGACAGTCGAGCCAGGTCGCGCAGACGCGGTCAGGGCGAACCTTAATCAGCTTGTTAGCGGAACAATTACCAGTAGCACAAGCAACCGGAGATTGTCCGTTAAAGCTGGCAGCGGCGTTCCACCAACCAGTGAGAGGCAGGTAGCCACTAGCACCATTGATTGAGCGTTCGTTGAACAACACACAACCATTATCAACATTAACAATGCCGTTACAACTTGATTGATCAATTTTTTGTTTCAACTGATAGTTTACAATCGCTTCACGAACTATGACCTCATAATCACCAGCAGCGCGAATTGCTTTCGCAGCAATATTACCCCGCGAATAGAACATAAACCGCTTAGTGGGTTGAGATGCCGGTATTACTAAGGAGGTTACAGTTGTGGTTGAGAGCTCGTTGTTTTCCTGCAATAAGGCTACACCCGCATCAAATGTTAAAGTGACATCCCCGGTTGCTAAAGCATTATCATTGGTTGAGACTGAAAATATATAAAGAGTATTCGGATCAATAGTAAATCTTTGCTCGGGCTTAGGGGTTGCGGGTGGCACGCTCCAGCCATTAGCTGAAAGCAATCTTGGATTAAAGATGAGATTTGACGAATGCTTACTAACCGGGTCAATGTATTCGGTACAGCCTGAAGAGGCAGCGTCGCACAAACCAGCGGCATCTGTTGGTACCGGCACCTGTTGCCCACCACCGCCGAAGCCAATGGTTTCGAGGTATGATACGTTGCAATCGTAATCATTATTATCAACTAAACACGGACGATTGGCGGCACAGTCAGCTGACGTTGAGCAAACCCTGCCAGCCTTCTCCGCGGCGGTATCAATGCTACCATTATTATTCAAATCACAACGCATTACCGGCACCTTATACCAATTCTTACCTGGACGTGACGGATCAGTGCTGGTGCGGTAGACACAGGCATTGTTCCCAGGATTCTTAAAGTAGCTTGTCCCGCCTTCAGCTGTTCTCCAGCCTTCACAACCGGCATCGCCAGCGTCACAGAGGGTCTGATTATAAGTATCAGGATCGTTACGTTTAAAGACGTCGCTCCAAACAAGATTGCCACCAGTTGAGACTGATTCACCTAAGCGTGAGCAGCCTGAATCAGCGCTATTACAACGCTTGCTCTCATCGAAGATGGCATAGATGAACTTATCTTTAGAAACGCTAACACAATCTGGTTCATTGGAATCACAAACACCGTTGGCATTTGTATCCTTCCAGATTTCTGCCTTATAGTTATCCGAATTAGCCGTATCAACCATCAACTCGCAGCCGACAGCTGAATCCTGGCAAAGACGATTGAACTGACGTAGATAGTGGGTGTTTCTTGAACGATCAAGGTACTGACTACAACCAAGGTTATAGTCCTCACCCTGGTAATTATCGAGCATGTCGTAATAACAGATATCAGGCACCTTACTAGTACCCTTAATGAGATAGTAGCGGCTATTGATAGCCGTTAAAACCATGTTGTCAATATAGAAATCTTTATCAGCCACAATCACTAAAGCCTCACCCGCAGTGACAGCGTGGTCTAGCTCGGCAAGATTAACTTCATATGTCTTCCATTCATTATTGCCACTTACCGTGATTGCCCCATTAGAATTATTTTCACTCGCATTAAAATAGACGATTTCATCATCAGCGCTCAAGAAAGCGAAGCTGACATTAGTGTTTGTCGCCGCACTAGCCGTAAATTTAAGGGAGTAAGCACTACCTCGAATCAGCTTGGAGCCTAAGGTCTTTGTGATATATGACGATGGCGCCGCATTAGCACTGTTACCAAGCAACTTATCCAAGAGGGATGTTTGGCTTGCTTGATCACAACTTGTCTGTTGTTGAACACCGCCGAAATTAGCTCCTTGGTCATAAAGAAGTGACTTACCGTTATTGGTGCTAGCTGATTGTGAAAGAATGACATTGTCGCCACAACGCCCCTCCCAACCATCGAGGCCATTTTCGAAATTGAAGGCGGCCACTAACCTTGTATTGTTGCCAAGACTGCCATTATATTCGCGGCATCCATTTTGCGAAGCGGAACACTTCTTCCCTTCATTTGGTATCGCCGAATACAGACAAGATTGATACTCACTACTCCAGGTGCCGCCATTCTGACAAGAATAGCAAACTGAGCCAGAGCTGTTCCAGGAACGACTTGGACCAGTACACTGCGCCTGAGTCAAAGTTGTGTCGATATTCTTTTCTGTCTGACGATAGGTATAGCAGTTCTCTGAGCAAGTAATTGTGGAGGCGGAAAGATGATATGATATTGCCCCCGCTTTATTATAGTATTGTAAACAATCAGGATTAAACCCGGGATCAGTTACCGGCAAATTGAAAATCTCCTCATTACATAAAGCCGAATCATCAACAGTCACTGCCGGATTATTGCTAGCATCTTTTTTCAAAACTAATGCCTTGAGCTGATAGCCACTTTCATCATTGCCAACCCAAGTATAGAAGTCGGCGCAATCGGCTCCCGGCTTGATACACTGCTTTAATTGAGTATAGTATTCGCGTGTTTCACCGCCACTAGCGGCGGCATCGAGATTGGTAAATTCTGTACATCCTGCCGCAGATGCGCCGCACTTAGTACTGTTTGCTGGGATGATTTTGTCAGCATAAGGTGAGAAGAAATAATTACCACGGGCTACGTAGAGGTTGTACCCACTACAAGACGCATCACAATAATCCGCCGAAACCGCCTGCGCGGCAACCGAGAATCCAGAGCTTGTCTGAGTATATCTTTCACAGCCAGCCTCATCACGATTACACAGACGTGCGAAGTTAGCACAAACAGCCGGAGCGTCTGCGCGTAAACGATAGTCTGGGTCAGCTGGATCTGCGTTAACATAACAAGCAGGAGCAAGATATGGTGGAATTATTTTTTCATACGCACGATAGGATCCATATAAAGAGAATCCGGAATCCCATGGATTCATTTCCAACTTAATATTTCTCACCGCGAAACGTGCCTGATTAGTGTCGCTATAGTTGGTAATACCTAAAGTCATTTCTGAGAGAGGTTTGTCTTTAAGGCTGCGAGTGACAGTTAAGTGTCTCCAAACTTCCTTATCCTTTGTTTCGGCAGCAGCTTGGTAATCTGCGCCCAGAACAAGGTGAACTTTTTCACCTTCAATCAAATACACATCAGCACTGAAAGTATAGGTTTCACCAGACAACAGGTTCAGTCCGGACGGAATCAAAGATACAGCATTGTCCGAATACAGTCCGATAGTAGTGCTCGCATTGCCGCTGTTGCCCACGGATTCAATGAGTATGGCTTTTCCTGAAGATGTTGGATCAATTGTCTGCACATCGATAATTGAAGCAGCCTTATTACGTGACGACCAAATCGGCCAATAGCCATTAATCAAGCTATTAACCATGGTGTCGCCAACATTATCCCGTACAAAACCGGCGCCCATAATGAGGTTTGCGCCCCAACCTGGTTTTGCCCTTAATACCTCTTTACAGCCCTCATCCTTAGAGGAGCAGCCGGAGAGTTGATTATTGAAATAAGTAGTCGCAGCTGGGGTATTTGACCAACTTACCTGCCCTGTTGAGGTGGCATAGGTGCCAAAAACGGAATATAGTTTGCAGCCAGCCGCATCAGCATTACATTCAGCAAAATCTAAAGTATTTTCAAGATAGGAGACGCTCTGTCCACTGGTAGAATTTACAAAAGATGTACAGGTATTATTTATTGGTGAACATGTCTTGGAATCAAAGCCCCAGGTCTGACGCTCGGTCTGACAATAGCCATAGGCTTCACAACTACCATCTTCTTTCTCCTTAATACAAGTCTGTTCATCGCCACAATAGTCATCGGCGCGAGTGATCTGCACCGTGTCGCTATTTATTGCACCATTACTACTATTACCAGGCACCAAACTGATATCTAAAATTTGAGAACTGTAACCTTGTTTCGCGCAATAATTCAATGGAGCTTTTAGTACCCAATTTGGGTCAACTAACCCCTGACACCAAGTCTGACTTTGAATATCAAAAATGGAGGAGTATTCATTGTACTCATCTGAAGGACTAAAACACGACATGAGGTCGCCAAGAGTGGCATTTTTACCTGAGGAAGCCGCGACCTCCCAGCCAACAGGAACAAAACGATACTTTCTCATAATCTGAATATTGCGCAAACTATATGCGCCTTCACGATATTCGGAGGTGAAAAGCCAATCTTTATGAAGGAAACCCTCGTTAATTGCTTCGGCCACCGTCTTCTTTTCGGTAATACCTTCCATCAATTGATCATCGATTACACACTCAGTCGGTCCGGGGTTATTGCGGTCGCGACAGATTGTAAGGGCAGATAAGATATTATAATCAGCGCGCACGCTAAAGTTAGGTTCAATGATTTGCGCGAGACTCTCTTTGACCGCCTTTTCGCCATAGACAATATTTGGGTCACTGGAAGAGCTCGCATAATTCGCACCACTTGACTCAGAGGCAGTCTTACCAAGGTCACTCATTGCTTTCTTAAAGGCAGTTAGAGCAAGCTGGTTTAAAAAGACGTTAGCAGCATCAATTAAAGCATCGCCTGAAAACTCGGCCATGTTAGAAATATATCCTTGTTCTGCGTTTTTTTTCTGCTGAGCCGCATCCCCAGGAGTCCCTGTTAGATCGCCAGCAATATTACGAACGTCAAGCCAACCGCCATTAGCTGTTAGCTCAGTCTTAGAGGCATCAACTTTGACATTTATATCATCCATCATGCCCGTTCTTAGGGCCATGTAAATACCGAGGTCGTTAGAAACCGGATTGAACATGTGCTTGAATTCATCAAGGAAATCAGTGCGTTTAATTGCCGATTCCCAGTTGTTAACCAACTCCGTC
>PHAH01000005.1 GCA_002841655.1 Candidatus Falkowbacteria bacterium HGW-Falkowbacteria-2 | reverse complement strand
CTCTATCGAGGGGAGTCTTGCAGGGAATGTGCAGTAAGGGAGCGATGTACCACTGGCGAGGCGCGTATAGTGAGTCGAGATGGGCGGGAGCCACTTTTGGAGGCCATGAGGCAGAAGCTGAGGAGTGAGGAAGGTAAGCAAATCTACAAGAAGCGTGGATACACGGTAGAGCCGGTTTTCGGAGAGATGAAGTGGGATGGCAGGAAGCTATCGATGGACCTGCGTGGCTCGGTGAAAGTGCGGGGTGAGTTTTCGCTAATGTGCCTGGTGCACAATGTGAAGAAGATCGTCAAGAGAGTGCTCGATCTTAAGCCTGGCGACAAAACTGTCCTCAAGGTGTGGGATCGTGCTAGCGTGATCGTTCCAGAAATGGTTGGCCATACTTTTGGCGTCCATAACGGCAGAGTTCACACTCCGGTATATGTGGTTGAAAACATGGTCGGTCATCGCTTAGGCGAATTCTCACCAACCCGTAAGTTCGTTGCCCATGGTGGCAAGATGGCGAAAGCCCAGGGTGCGGCCAAGAAATAAATATAACAGCGAATCCTATGGAAATTAAAGCTAGTTTAAACCATTTAAGAATGGGACCGCGCAAAGTGCGCTTGGTTGTTGATGTCGTACGTGGTATGACCATCGATAAATCTTTAGATCAATTGCAGTTTTTAAATAAGCTTGCAGCTGACCCCGTTAAAAAACTTATCCTTTCGGCTGTTGCTAACGCCGAGCATAATTTCAGCTTGGCTAAGGATAACCTCTACATCAAAGAAATCAAAGTTGATGGCGGTGTTACCTTGAAGCGCTGGATGCCTAAAGCTCACGGTCGCGCTACTGTTATCCGCAAACGCGGTTCTCATGTACACGTTACTCTGGCTGAAATCGTTGAAAGCGGTAAAAAAGAAGCTCGTAAAGATAAGGTTGATGCACCGGTTAAACTCGAAACTGTCGTAGCTGAGGCTGAAAAGCGCGCTAAGTCAGCCAAGAAGGACGGTAAGTCATCAAAGGACGGAGGCAAAGTCAACGCTGACGTTAAATCCGGCAAGGGTTTCACTAATAAGGTTTTCAACCGTAAGGTCGGCAGTTAAAATTCTTTCTCGTTAAGCAATTAATTCGCAACATAAATAGTATGGGCAAAAAAGTAAATCCAAAAGTGATGCGTTTAGGCATCACCAAGACCTGGCCTTCCATCTGGTTTGAGAGTGGCGCAACCTATATCAAAAATATTCAACAGGATATTGCGATTAGAAAGCACCTCATTAAAACTCTGCGTGAAGCTGGCGTCGACAAGGTGGAAATCACCCGCAGCTTGAATAAGATCATGATTGATCTTTGGACAGCTAAACCGGGTCTTCTCATTGGTCGCGGCGGCAATGGCGTGGAGGATCTAAAGAAGAAAATCCACGATCAATTCTTACGCAACTTCCGCATGGGTGAAATTACTTTGAATATCAAGGAAGTCGCCCGCCCACAAATTAGCGCCCAAATCGCTGTTCAGACTACCATTTTAGAAATTGAGAAACGCATGCCTTTCCGTAAGGTGATGAAACAACTCCTCGGTCGCGTGGAACGTGGTGGAGCACTCGGCGTCAAAGTCGTTATCGCTGGTCGTTTAAATGGAGCTGAAATTGCTCGTACCGAAAAGCTCGTCTGGGGCAAAGTGCCATTGCAGACATTGCGTGCCGATATCGATTATGCTCGTGGCGTTGCTAACACCGCCTACGGCGCCATCGGTATCAAAGTCTGGATTTATAAAGGTGAAGTGTTCGATAAAGAGAAGGATGGCAAAGGCGAACTCATCGCTGCCTAAGATAATATTTAACGATTTTCAATACCGATATGTTAATGCCAAAGAAAACAAAACACCGAAAGGACCATAAACGCCGCCGTGGTGGCGTTGCCACTCGTATGGTGGAGGTTAGTTTCGGTAGCTATGGCTTGAAGGCGACTACTGAGCACTGGGTTAATTCACGTCAGATTGAATCTGCTCGCCGTGTCATGACTCGCTACATCAAGAAGACCGGTAAACTCTGGATCAGAATTTTCCCAGACAAGCCAGTTACCGCTCACGGAGGAGAAATCCCCATGGGTAAGGGTAAAGGTGCTGTGGATTACTATGTCGCCATCGTCAAGCCCGGAACTGTGATGTTCGAAATGGAAGGTGTCGACGAGGCTACAGCCCGTGAAGCCATGACCCTCGCTGGTCACAAGTTACCGGTAAAGTGCAAGGTTATCAGTAAATAAGCCGGAGACCTCAAAAAATATTTTATTAAACAATATGGAAATGAAAGAGCTTACAACCAAAAGTCCGGCTGATCTCCAGAAGTTATTAACAGAACATCGTGAGAAGCTGCGCGAATTGCGCTTTAAAGATTCTAATCGTCAGCTGAAAAATATCCGCGAGATCAGAGAAACAAGAGAAACCATCGCTCGGATTATGACGATTCTTAACGCGAAAGCTTAATCTATACTATTATGCCCGCAATCAAAAAAACAGCGGCCGCTACACCAGCGGTAACAAAAACCATCAAGCGCTTCAACGGAGTTGTTGTTAGTGCAAAAGGCGATAAGACCGCCGTGGTTAGAGTTGATTCCGCTAAAGTCAATCAGAAATATAAAAAGCGCTACACCGTTAGCACGAAATATCACGTTCACGATGAAAAGAACATCAGCAAGGAAGGTGACAAGGTAACTTTTATCGAGTGCCGCCCTCTCAGCAAGAACAAGCGCTGGCGTTTAATTGAGAACTAAACATTATTGTATGATCCAAGTACAGACAAGATTAAAAGTAGCCGATAATTCCGGCGCCAAAGAAGTGATGTGTATTCGCGTTTTAGGCGGATATCGCAAGCGCTATGGTCACGTCGGCGATATCATCGTCGCCGCTGTTAAAAGCGCCTCACCTCATGCCGCTGTGAAAAAGAGCGACGTCGTAAAAGCCGTTATCGTTCGCACCAGCAAGGAAATCCGTCGTCCTGATGGAACTTACGTGCGTTTTGATGACAATGCTTGCGTCATCCTCGTTGATAAAGAGAAAAAAGATCCGAAAGGTACGAGAATCTTCGGGCCGGTGGCAAGAGAAGTGCGCCATGCTGGTTTCGTGAAGATCGCTTCTTTGGCTCCCGAAGTCTTATAATTTAGAGCCTAACGAATCGAACATATGCATATCAAGAAAAATGACAATGTAAAAATATTAGCTGGTAAGGATAACGGCAAGACCGGTAAGGTTTTGCAGGTTTTACCGAAGGAAGGAAAGGTTAGCATCGAAGGCCTTAATCTCCTCGTTAAACACATGCGTCCTAATCGCGAAGGCGAAAAGGGTCAACGCATTGAATTCCCAGCTTTCATCAATGTATCTAACGTTGCATTGATCTGTCCTTCCTGTGGTCGCCAGACTCGCGTCAGCGCCAAGGTTGTCGAAGGAGAGAAGGGCACAAAAAAATATCGGGCCTGTAAGAAATGTCAGGCTGTAATCGAGTAACCCTCAATTCTATGAGCTTAAAAGCAAAATACCAAAAAGAAATCGTACCGCAACTCAAGGAGCAGTTCTCTTATAAGAACAGCCTCTTGGTTCCTCGTTTGCAAAAAGTCGTAATCAATATCGGCTTTGGCAAACATGCTAAAGAAAAGGAAGCAATTGCTACGATTGAAAAGAATCTCACTAAGATCAGCGGACAAAAGCCAATCATGACTAAGGCTAAGAAATCTATTTCTGCTTTCAAACTTCGCCAAGGTCAGGTTATTGGTGCTGTTGCCACTTTAAGAGGTGACCGCATGTATGATTTCGTTGAAAAATTGGTGCAAGTGACTTTCCCTCGCGTACGCGATTTCCGCGGTATCAGCGATAAAGGTATCGACCGTACCGGCAACATGACTATTGGTTTTAAAGATTATTCTGCATTCCCAGAGTTAAAGGCTGAAGATGTCGATCAGGTTTTTGGCTTAGAAATTAGCATTAACACTAACGCCAAGACAAGGGCAGAGGGCTTAGCCTTATTTACCGCCTTCGGTTTCCCTTTCAAAAAGGACGAAAAATAATTTAAATATATATATGGCAAGAACAGCTCTCATCGTTAAAGCGAAGCGCAAACCAAAATTTTCCACCCGCAAGATTAACCGTTGCTGGCGCTGCGGCCGCATCCACGGCTTTATGCGTGATTTTGGTTTATGTCGTATCTGCTTCCGCGAATTAGCCGATAACGGCGACCTGCCGGGCATCAAGAAATCCAGCTGGTAATTCGGCCGCCAATATTATCTAAACATAGAATAAAAATATGACAGATCCCATCGCAGACATGTTTACAAGAATCCGCAACGCCGCCGCGGTCCGCAAGGGCGAGGTGTCGATGCCGATGAGTAAAATGAAATATGAAATCGCCAAGATTTTGGAAAAGGAAGGCTGGATTAGCCGTGCCGAAATCGTTGCTGGCGGTCTCAGTGGCCGTCGCACTCAGTTTGACCAACTGAAGCTTGTCTTGAAATACCAAAAGAATGGCAAATCACATATCAGTGGTATCAAGCGCATCAGTAAATCGGGCGCTAGGGTTTACGTTGGCAAGGATGAAATTCCGACCATTTTAAATAATTTCGGTATTGCTATCTTATCAACCTCTTCCGGTATGATGACTAATAGAGAAGCTCGTCGGCAGAAGGTTGGCGGAGAGCTTGTCGGTGAAGTGTACTAACTAATGCAGCAGGTAGCCGTGTATACAGTTTAAATCCGGCGCCGCGCTAAGAACATATGTCTCGTTTAGGAAAAATGCCAATTAACTTGCCCGAAGGCGTTACCGCCACTTTTGAAGGTACCCTGCTGACTGTAAAAGGTCCAAAAGGTGAGCTCAAAAGGGAAATCAAAGCTCCGGCTTCAGTGTCTATTGCTGACGGCGTTTTGACTGTGACTGTTGACCGCGAAGCAAAGGATGCTAGCGCTTATTGGGGCTTGTTCCGCACTCTTGCCAATAACATGGTTACCGGCGTTAAAACCGGCTTTACAAAAAAACTAGAAATCAACGGTGTTGGTTATCGCGCTGCTTTAAGTGGCACAAATTTAAACCTAAACCTTGGCTATTCACATCCGATTGTATTCCCCCTGCCAACAGGAGTTACTGCAGTAGTTGAAGGTAACTCAATCACCTTAACTTCTATCGATAATGAATTATTAGGCAATACCGCATATAAAATCAGAAAACTTCGTGCTCCAGAACCATATAAGGGTAAGGGTGTGAAATACTCTGATGAGACCTTGCGCCGCAAGGCCGGTAAGACCGCCGCTAAGAAATAAGGCAATTGAGATTTAACTATATGATGAATGTTATCAAAAAGAAAAAAGCTCGTGTCGCTCGCCGCGCTGGTCGCGTCCGCGCTAAGATCAACGGTTCTACTGAGAGACCTCGTTTGAGTGTGTTCCGCTCGAACCGCGGCATGTACTTACAGCTTATCGACGATGCTCTCGGTCGCACTTTAGTTAGTGCTCACGCACGTGAGCTTAAAGATAAAGGCTTGAGCAAGACCGAAACCGCTAGCTCCCTTGGTAAGTTAATCGCCGAGAAAGCAATGAAGGCGGGTGTAACTGCAATCGTGTTTGATCGCGGTGCCTATCGTTATCATGGTCGCGTGAAAGCAGTCGCTGACGGCGCTCGTGAACAGGGCTTAGTTTTCTAAACTAATTAGCAATAAGATTCTATATATGGCAGATGATAACAAAACAACAAAAACTGAAGACGCAAGCACTGAAGTAGCTGCAGTCGTCGCGAAGGACATTTACGGTGACAAGCGCCAACAGCGCGGTGGCCGTGCTCCTCGTCGTGATAATCGTCGCGGTCGTGATGATCAGCGTGATGAATTTGAGCAGCGCATCCTTGAAATCGCTCGCGTGACTCGCGTCATGGGTGGTGGTAAACGTATGAGTTTCCGCGCTTGTGTTGCTATTGGTGACAAGAAGGGCAGTGTCGGGATTGGTCTCGGCAAAGGTGCTGATGTTACTATGGCTGTAAACAAAGCTGTTAACCGCGCGAAAAAGGTGATGATTAAAGTCCCGGTTGTAAATGAAACTATTCCTCATGTCGTTCGCCAGAATCTCGGAGCTGCTTCTATCGTATTTAAACCAGCTAAACAGGGTCGCGGTGTTATCGCCGGTGGCGTGGCTCGCGTGATTTTGGAACTTGCTGGCATCAAGAATGTTACCAGCAAGGTTTTAGGTACAAATAATAAGATTAATAATGCTCGTTGTACTATTGCTGCTTTATCCAGCCTCCGTGTCAGCGACAAGAAATCTAAGGTAAAAGAAGTAACTAAAGAAACTCCAGTTGCTGGAGAGTCCGCTGAGAAGCCTAAGGCTACTGATAAGAAAATTGCCGCCAAAAAATAAGCGAATTTAAGATAATCATAAATTATATGCTGTCACTGAATAATATTAAGCGCTCTGTCGGCGCAACTTCAAAAAGAAAGCGCGTTGGTCGCGGTAATTCTTCCGGCCATGGTACTTACAGTACCCGCGGTTTAAAAGGACAGAAATCTCGCTCCGGCGTCAGCGGTTTAAAGCGCCTCGGTATGCGCCAACAACTCTTACAGACCCCGAAGTCCCGTGGTTTCCGTTCACTTCAGCCTAAGAATCAAGTTGTTTCCATTAGTGCTATTAACTCCAATTTCAAAGACGGCGAATTAGTTTCTCCTGAATCTTTATACGAAAAAGATTTAATTAAGAATGCTGGCAAGCCGGTAAAAATTCTCGGTAAACAGAAATTGACGGTCAAGGCTAAGTTCGAAGGTGTAGCTATGAGCGAGACAGTCAAGGGCCAGATATCCGCTTAAGATATTTGGCTTTTGCCTATTAACATAATAATTTAGATTTATGTTGGATAAATTGCATCAAATTTGGAAGGCTAAAGATTTACGCAACAGCGTACTCTTTGTCCTGGGCATGCTCGTCATCTTCCGTTTAGCAGCTCACATCCCGGTTCCGGGAGTCGATGCGGTCGCTTTAAAGAACCTTTTTGCTTCTAACCAGGTGTTAGGATTAATGAATATCTTCTCTGGTGGTGGTATGGAAAATTTCTCCATCGTTTTGATGGGTATTGGTCCGTACATCACTGCTTCTATTATCTTCCAGCTTCTCGGCATGATTTCTCCAAAGATTGAAGAGATGCAGAAGGAAGAAAGTGGTAGGCAGAAGATTAATATGTGGACTCGCTGGGCCACTGTACCGCTCGCTGCCATGCAAGCTTATGGTATGATCACCTTATTACAGGGATCAAGTCAGGGCATTTTAGGTGATATCAGCACTTTCAATTTTATCTCCATTATCATT
This sequence comes from Candidatus Falkowbacteria bacterium HGW-Falkowbacteria-2, assembly GCA_002841655.1. Lineage (GTDB taxonomy): Bacteria > Patescibacteriota > Patescibacteriia > Patescibacteriales > UBA12465. The sequence continues at coordinate 15,551 of PHAH01000005.1, read as the reverse complement.
ACCATATCGGCTGGTACCATCTTCTTAATGTGGATTGGTGAACTTATTTCTGAAAAGAAAGTTGGTAACGGTATTTCTTTACTCATCTTCGCCGGCATCGTAGCTGCTTTCCCCCAACAGATTCAGCAGGCAATTGTCAGCTATGATCAGACTCAGCTGTTCACCTTTATCGGTTTTGCTGTAATCGCTATTTTAACAGTGGTAGGCGTTGTTATTATCAATGAAGGACAGCGCAATATTCCAGTGCAGTATGCTCGCCAAATTCGCGGTAATCGCACTTTTGGTGGCTCGAGCACTCACTTACCTTTGCGCGTAAACATGGCTGGCGTTATCCCGATTATCTTTGCTATCTCCGTTGTTTTATTTCCACCAATGATTGCTCAGTTCTTCGTGCAAGCTCGGACTGCTTGGATTGCCAATCTTGCAACTAATGTTATTGCTCTGTTTAATAATCAATTATTCTACGGCATCGTTTATTTCTTGCTCGTATTCGCTTTCACCTTTTTCTATACTGAAGTTGTATTCCATCCAGATCGTATCTCTGAGAACCTACAGAAGCAGGGTGGTTTCATTCCTGGTATTCGTCCAGGCAAGCCAACTGCCGAGTATCTTTCTTTCACTGCCCATCGCATTATCTTCGTCGGCGCTCTTTTCTTGGCACTCATCGCCGTCTTGCCGCTGGTGATGCAATATTTTACCGGCCTTCAATCACTAGCTATTGGTGGTACCAGTTTGCTCATCGTTGTATCTGTGGTTATTGAAACTGTGAAGCAGATTCAATCACAGCTCACCATGCGTGAATACGACGGACTCTAAAGTCAAATTCAATACTGATATACTTACAAAAATGTAGCGAACGCTACATTTTTGTGCTATAATCAAGTAATATAGGTTATATTAAGCAATATTTATGGATTTGAACGATTTTTTTAAAGACATTCAAGGCGAGCCAAATTATGTTATTGAGCGGCGCTTGAATGACTTAGTCAGAAAGAACTATCACTACAGAAATCTTAATGAAAAAAACAAGAAAATTGTTCTTGATCTAGTGTTGAAGTATAAGGAGAAGATTCGTACTGGCATCGGGATTTCGGATTATAGTATAAGACGTGATTTGTATAATCTACATCGTAATCGTTTAAAGACCGGCCTGACCCTTATTGATTTAAAGGATATTAAGCAGTTTACCGAAAGTTTTAAGAAATAGTTATGATTTATATAAAGACAGCAGCAGAAATTGAAGCAATCCGTTTAGGCGGTCGTCTTTTGGCTGGTTTTTTGAAAAAGCTCAAAGAGGCAGTCAAACCAGGGGTTGATACCGCTGATTTAGAAGCAATGCTTATCCAGATGGTTGAAGAGGCGGGTGGACGACCGGCGTTTAAAGACTATCCGATGGGCGGAGAAATATATTTTCCTTCCGCCATTTGTGCTTCTATTAACGATGAGGTTGTTCACGGTGCTGCTATTCCTGGTCGTATCTTGAAGGAAGGTGACATTATTGACCTTGATATCGGGATGGAATGGCCGGTGAAGCCAGAACTACGCGCAGAACATGGGCTACCGACGAACCCACATTCGCTCGGCGGTGGCTATTATACTGATACTTGCACAACCGTAGCAGTGGGTGAAATTAGCAAAGAGGCAAGGCAGTTAATGAAAGTCACGAAGGAGTGTTTAGACGCTGCGATTAAGAAAGTTCGTCCTGGCGCAACCTTAAATGATATCGGTGATACAGTCCAAACAATTGCCGAAGGAGCCGGCTATGGTGTAGTTCGTGATCTCGTTGGCCACGGTGTGGGCTACTATTCTCATGAATTACCTGATATCTATCACTATCGCATCAATCCCCGTTCAAGTGCCAATCTAGAACTTAAGGCGGGCATGGTTATCTGTATTGAGCCGATGATTAACGCCGGCACTCACAAGGTGACGGTGGCAGACAACGGTTTTACAATTTTAAGCGCGGACAAGTCACTCAGCGCGCATTATGAGCATACTATCGCCGTTACCGACGATGGCTATAGCATCTTAACGCTTGAATAAATGGAAATTGAAGAAGGACAACAATATCTGGGTGTAGACTGGGGCGAAAAGCGCATCGGTCTGGCTTTAGCAGACGCGGAAACACGCATGGCTTTGCCCTTTAAGACGGTGGCGGACTTAAAGTCTTTGTTGGGAATAATTATCGAAGAAGAAATCGGTCTTGTTGTTATCGGTTCGCCTCGCAAGATGGGCGGCGCGGTTGCTTCTAATCCTTCTTACTTAAATTTTTTAAAAGAATTACGCGCTAAATCAGCCGTACCGGTTGTGGAGGTGGATGAGCGCTTGTCGAGCAAGGCAGTGGATGCCTTATCCGGCGAAAAACGAGACAAGGCTGGTCGCGACGAAGTGGCCGCCGCCTTATTTCTGCAAGATTATCTTGATCTGATCGATTAATTAATTTATATGGAGTCAACCTTCCCAACCCGGGGAATTATTCTCAATAGACGTGACTGGCGCGAGGCTGACCGCCTCGTTTCTGTTTATACACCCGAGCACGGTCGTTTGAATCTGCTAGCGCGTGGCGCCCGTAAGATGGGTTCAAAGTTAGCAGCTCACCTTGAGCCCATCACCTTGAGTAATTTTTTAGTGGTAAAAGGGAAGGGTTACGACTACGTCGGCGCCGCGGTTATTGAAGAGCCATACCTTGGTATTAAGCAGGATTTGAATAAGCTATATTTTGCGGGACAGGCTTTTATGCTTTTCAATCGTTTGGTAAGAGAAGCCCAGCCCGATCCGGAACTATTCGCCTGGCTCGAGAAGTGGCTGTGTAATCTTGATGCTGCTCGCGAGAAGCTCGATAAGGAGGACGGCCGCTTTCGCTTAGCGCTCTTTAGCTGGCGTCTGCTGGCGCTGCTTGGGTTTGGGCCGCGCCTGGATAAATGCGTCTCTTGTGGGGGCATACTCAGTGCTGGTCGGAACCGTTTTGATGTGTCTCTTGGCGGGCTAATTTGTGACGCCTGTGCCGCCAAACCGAGGCAAGAGGTGGTAAACGGATCATTAATTCCAGTATCTGATAACATGATCAAATTACTGCGCTTAGTAGACGGCAATGGTGTGAAAAATATGAAGTTTTCACCGCGGTTATTGAAAGAGTGGGAAAACCTCAATTTACGCCTGTTAAACTGGAACGAATCTTAGTCATTTTCATCATTTTTTCTTGAAATAATCGCCTCTCTGGCCGAGCTTTTCAACTTGCTAAAAACAGGGAATTGCGATAAGATTTAAGGGTAAAATAGCTTAAGTAAGCGAGGTTTTGTAATTAATTTTTTAAAATATGTCAAGAGTTAGTATTGCCGCCGCCAAAGCTCAAAAGAGTGGTGTGGTTGAAATTGCCGGGTTCGTACAGAACCTGCGTCTGATGAAGGGATTGGCTTTTATCGATTTGAGAGATATTTCGGGCAATATGCAGTTGGTAGTCGAAGAGAAAATTGGCGACTCCTTTAAGGCAGCTGAAACTTTAACCTTAGAGAGCGTTATTCGTGTAACTGGTGAACTCAAAGAAAAGCCAGCCAAGAAAAATGACCCGAATCCGGTTGCTGACTATGAGTTATTATTATCCTCACTTGAAATACTTAGTTTAGCCGATGCGGCCTTGCCGATACCGGTAATGAATAAAATTGATAACGAGGCGAATTTAGAAAATCGCCTTGATTGGCGTTGGCTCGATTTACGTCGCCCGGAACATCGCATCATCTTTCAGGTTTGGACAAAACTAGAAGAGGGTTTCAGAGAGCAATTACTAAAAGAAGAATTCATGCAGATTTATACACCGTCTTTAATGAATACTGCGAGTGAAACTGGGTCCGAAGTGTTTGAAGTAAAATATTTTGATCGTAAAGCTTATCTCTCACAATCACCACAATTCTTCAAGCAGATGGCAATTGCTGCTGGCTTTGAAAAAGTATTTATCAGCGGACCCGTTTTCCGCGCTGAAGCATCGTATACCAGTCGTCATGTAACGGAATTTACCGGCTGGGATTTTGAATTTGCTTACATCGATTCTCATCATGATATTATGGCGCAAGAAGAACGCGCGCTAGCAGCTGGCTTTGCGAAATTAGAAGGCATGGGACTGGATGTAGAAATACCAAGTTTACCATTTCCAAAAATGACCCTGGCTGAAGCGAAAGAAAAGTTGAAAGCCGCTGGTATCAAGAGTGAAAAAGATCACGACTTATCACCAGAAGAAGAAAGAGAAATTTGTCGTTTAGTTAAAGAAGAGCAGAATCATGACTTCGTCTTTATCACCGACTATCCCATCGTCGCTCGTCCTTTCTATCACATGCGTCATGAAAATAATCCGGGGCTAACCAAGAGCTTCGACCTGCTCTATCGCGGCGTCGAAGTGACAACGGGAGCACAGCGTGAACACCGTCTTGATATCTTGAAGGCACAGGCCGTCGAGAAAGAAATGAATTTGGAAGAACTGGAAGACTACTTCAATTTTTTCCGCTTCGGTTGTCCACCTCATGGCGGCGTCGGTATCGGACCGGCTCGTTTAGTGATGAAGATTGTGAATGCGGATAACGTTAAAGAGGTTTGTTTCTTGCCTCGCGATGTTAAGCGCCTTAGACCCTAAATATCTTATATGTATACATTGATAAAACAATTTCATCGTCAGACGGCTGAGTTTCTTGATAAGGAACTGGTGGTCGCTGGCTGGGTGCGTACCGTTCGCTCTTCCGGCGATGTTGCCTTTATTGAAATCAACGACGGCAGTTTTTTCAAAGGCTTGCAGGTCGTGGTTGATAAGAGCCTGGAAAATTTTGAAATTTTAGAGAAGGTAAATATTGGTTCGTCATTGGAAGTAAAGGGCAAGCTAGTCGCATCTCCGGCAGCCGGACAACCTTTTGAAATGAAGGCTTCAGGCGTGACGGTTATTAACGAAGCGAATGAAGATTATCCTCTGCAAAAGAAGCGCCATAGCTTCGAATTCCTGCGTGAAATTGCGCATTTGCGTCCGCGCAGCAATACTTTTTCAGCAGTCTTCCGCTTGCGCTCCGCTCTCAGTTTTGCGATTCATAAATTTTTCCAAGAAGAAGGCTTTGCTTATGTGCACACCCCCGTTATTTCCACGAGCGATGCTGAAGGTGCTGGCGAAATGTTTCACGTCACGACCCTTAATTTAAAAAAAGTAGCGCAGAATAAGGAAGGTGAAGTTGATTTTGCAAAAGATTTCTTTGGTCAGAAGGCCGGGCTCACGGTTAGCGGACAGTTAAACGCCGAGGCTTTAATCATGGGTCTCAATAAGGTCTATACTTTCGGCCCCACTTTCCGGGCAGAAAATTCCAATACCACTCGTCACGCCTCTGAGTTCTGGATGATTGAACCTGAAGTCGCCTTTGCCGAGTTAAAAGATAACATGGATTTGGCGGAGAGAATGTTAAAATATTTAATTAACTATGTTTTAACCGAGTTACCGGAAGAGATGGAATTTTTCAATCAGTTTATCGATACCGGTTTAATTGAGAGATTAAATACGATTGTAGCGGCTGACTTTGGACGCATTACTTACACTGAAGCCATCGAACTCCTCCAAAAGAGTGGCGAAAAGTTTGCCGTGCCAGTTACTTGGGGAATTGATTTACAGACTGAACATGAACGCTACTTGGCTGAAAAAATCTTCAACAAGCCAATGTTCCTCACCGATTATCCTAAAGAAATAAAAGCTTTCTACATGCGTCAGAATGATGACGGCAAGACCGTGGCCGCCATGGATTTACTTGTTCCCGGAATTGGTGAAATTATTGGTGGTAGTCAAAGGGAAGAGCGCTATGATCGTCTTGAGAGCCGTATTGGCGAGATGGGGATGAACCCGGAAGATTATCGCTGGTACCTTGATTTACGGCAGTATGGTTCAATTCCACACGCTGGCTTTGGTCTTGGTTTTGAACGGGCGATTATGTATTTGTCGGGCATGGCGAACATCCGCGATGTCATTCCATTCCCACGTACCCCTAAGAATGCAAAATTCTAATCAATAATATTTACCATGACTTTCATTGGATTTTTAATAATTCCATTTCTCGTATTGCTCGCCGCCGCTTTGATTGTTTCAATACGAGGGGAAAAAAATAATATGCAAAATAATATCAACGCTAAGTACGCTTTCTATTACCTACTATCCTTAGCGGCTTTAATTTTCACAGCTGTTTCCGTGCAGATGATAGTCTTTGGCATCATTGATCGTACGGTCGCTGACGCGATTGCGTTCAATAGTTATGACGGTGTTGATAGTCGCTTGCGCTTTGCTATTTCCGCCCTATTTATTGCTGGCCCGATTTACTATTTTTTGTCTCGTTTAATCATCAAGGGCTTACGCAAAAAGGAGTTGGAAATAGAATCACCGCTGCGCCGCTGGCTCACCTATCTTATTATTTTAGTAGCAGCCGTTATAATCCTTGGTGTCTTAGTGAGCGTGATTAATAATTTCCTTTCAGGAGAGATGACTTCACGCTTTATCCTGAAGGCTGCTAGCATGCTGGTGATGGCTGCAGCTGTTTTTTCCTATTACTTCTACGACATGAAGCGCCAGACCGTTGAAAAGAAAGATAGGGTGATTACCTTGTTTGGTTGGATTTCTGCAGCGTTAGTGCTGGCCGTTTTTGTGTCTGCTTGGTTCTTTGTGGAGTCGCCAGCCACTGCTCGCGCTAAACGTCTTGATTCAATATTGATGAATAATATTTTTCAGTTGGAAAATTCTGTTAACACCTACTATTCTCAGTATGGTCGTCTGCCTGCCTCTTTGGACGAAATCAAAAACAGCGACGACGTCTACTATGACTCACGGGTAGAAACTGATCCTGAAACTGGTGAGAGAATCGTCTATCGCGTCGATGGTGATAATAAGTTTTCTTTCTGTGCCACTTTCCGTACTGCGAGTGAAAGTCAGGCGATGGAGAGACGTCCTTATGGCGACAACAAAGACCACGATGCTGGTTATGATTGTGTTCAAGGTGCCTTCTGGGGCCGCGACGATATAAAAGGCGGGCCAGCTACTCCAGCAGTGCCAGTTAGCACCAGCGAAACTGTAGAATAAATATGATAGATTTCAGCACTGACAAATTCCAAGGACCGCTCGGCCTCTTACTCCAGCTTATCGAGAGCGAGGAAATGGATATAACTGAAATTGCCTTAGCCACGATTGCTGATCAATACGTGGCTTATGTCGAACAGGCTGATAATATCGATCCTGAAGAGATTGCAGATTTTCTAGTGATTGCTGCGCGTTTACTCTATATCAAATCAAAAGCCCTTTTGCCGTATCTAAGTATTGAGGCCGAAGAGGAAGATTTGGGTGACCTGGAAAAGCAGTTACGAATGTATAAACAGTTCATCGAAGCCAGTCTGAAGGTCTCCGCTTTAATCGCCCGCGACAAGATGATGTTTGCCCCTGCCTATGTAAAAGGTGGGCGCCGAGGATTGCAGACCGAACCGACCTTTAACCCTCCGTCTAAGCTAAAAAAAGGGGATATAGAGGCGCTTTGGCGCCAAATCCTGTTACGAGTGACCAAGAGGGAAAAAAAGCTCCCTGAGGTCGTTTTAGAGGCTAAAGTGAGTATCGATGACCGCATTGTCCATATTCGCTCATTACTCGCCGAACAGCTTTCATTGAGTTTCCAGCGTTTCCTCGAAAAGGCCCAAACCAAGGTGGAGGTGATTGTGAATATCTTGGCCGTCCTTGAGTTGGCGAAGCAAAGAGAACTGGTATTTGAACAAGAAGAATTATTTAGTGAAATTAGAGTCTTGAAAATTTAGTATAAGATATATGTCCCAATTATCATCCCAACTTGAAGCCCTGTTACTCGTAGCCAATAAGCCAGTGAGCTTGAAAGAGTTAAGTGCGGCGGCTGGAGTGAAAACGGCTGAGGCTGAGGCTGTTCTTAAGGAGATGGCCGCTGATTACGAAAGTTCTGAGCGCGGTTTCCGTTTAGTGGCAGCTGCGAGTAACTATCAGCTAGTTAGCGCCGGCGAACACTCCGGTTTAGTGAAAGATTTTTTAAAGAGTGAAGTGAGCGGGGAACTATCACAGCCGAGTCTTGAGGCCCTAACCATCATTGCCTATCGCGGACCAGTGAGTAAGGCTGAACTAGAGCGCATCCGTGGTGTGAATTGCAGTCTCATTATTCGTAATCTACTCTTACGTGGTTTAATTGAAGAGATATTTGATAAACAGAAGAACGAAAACTATTATCAAGTGACTTTAGATTTTGTTCGTTTCTTGGGGCTTGGCAGTGTCAATGAATTGCCTGATTACGAGCGCCTACACCAGCCGGAAGCCTTGGATGTCCTGCTGGCGGAGGAGGAAAAATCATGTTAAGTGCGTTAGCTAACATCATTGCCGTTCTGCTTTCTTTGTGGACGCCTGGTGAAACTACCGCTATCTACGCAAGTGGACCCTGGCGCGGCAATGAGGCCTGTGTCACTGAACGCCTGCCTGAAAATAGTGACAAACCAGTCGTTACTGAAGCTCCAAGTGTTAGTGCGAAGAGTGCTGCTGTTTTAACCGATGATGGACACGTCTGGTTGGAGGTAAAGTCAGGAGAGAGACAACAGCCCATCGCTAGTATCACTAAGCTAATGACCGCTTTAGTTTTTTTAGATAAGAATCCTGGCTGGGAAAAAACATACACTATCAGTCGCGCTGATTTAGTTGATGGCGGAAAAGTAAATCTATTTGTGGGCGACACTGTTACCATCAAAGATTTATTTAATTCTAGTTTAGTTGCTTCTGATAATGGTGCCACGCTTGCGCTCGCTCGTTCTACCGGTTTAAGCGATGATGAGTTTATTGTCGCTATGAATATCAAAGCCAAGGCTCTCGGCTTAATGCAAAGCTCATTTGCCGACCCTATCGGTTTAAATAACGATAACTTATCTAACGCTAAAGACGTTGCTCGCCTAGCAAAAGCAGCCCTTGATCAACCTGATATCGCAGCGGCCGTGGGCAAGCCATCATATGAATTTATCACGGTGAAGGGCAGGACGAAGAAACTAGAATCAACTGATTGGTTGTTAGAGACAGATTCAGTTAGTGGCATGCAAGCAGTTGGCGGAAAGACCGGTTATACCGATAGTGCTGGATACTGCTTTGTTGGCCGTTTCCGTGACGTCAGCGGGCGCAGTGTCATTGTTGTTGTCCTTGATAGCGGGGGAAAGAATGAGCGTTTTCAGCAAGCTCGCTCTCTTGCTTCTTGGGCCTTTAATTATTGCCAATGGTAACTTATGCCAGTTATAAATAGATTATATATTCGTTTTCGTAATTTCCTCCTAACATGTCATCCAGGCCTGTTCAATTTTTGCGAAGCGAGGAAGTCAGTTATCAAATTTTTTCTTTCCGGTGGTTTAGCGGGGGTGGTTGATTTGGTCGCCCTGTATATCTTTCATGGCGTCTTTAAGTGGGATATCGTGGTTGCGACTTCGGCCGCCTTCCTCTGTTCCTTTGTGGTTAGTTTTAGTCTACAGAAACTCTGGACCTTCCGAAATTATAGTCAGGTGCGACTACCACGTCAGCTCTTCATGTACTTTGGCAGTGCCTTCATTGCGATGTATTTTAATGGTTGGGCAATGCACATGCTCGTCAATAATCTTGGTGTCTGGTATTTACTGTCGCAAATAATCGTCAATTTGTTTTTAGGAGTTGTAAACTATTTCAATTATCGCTTTATTATCTTTCGTAAAACTATCAATGAAACTTAGACTACATAAAAATCAAATGGGAGGAGCGCCGGCAGCACAATGGCTGCGACGGGCTGGCTACACTTTCATCACCGACCGCAGTAGTGGGCAGGATAGTTTTGTGCGTCGTCTCGGTGGTGATTTCTATCCCCGCTTTCATCTGTATGTTCAAGAAGTAGCAGGAAGTGATGAACTATATTTCAATCTCCACCTTGATCAAAAAAAGGCGAGCTACGAAGGGCAGTCTCGACATAGCGGTGAATATGAGGGAGAATTGGTTGAAGGGGAAGTGGCGCGTTTGCAATCATATCTGCAGCCGGGTGTAGCCGCAAGCACGGAAACGCCAAATACAAGCACTCAAAATTCAAGTTCAGATAGTGAGAAAGCAGAGCAAGATGTGCTTCATACTCTTAGACCCCAAAAGTTAACAGCCAGAACACCACATCCTAAAAAGACTTGGTGGCAAAAATTATTTTCATAAATTTATGTCTTCGGCTGAGGAGATAAAATCCAAATTGGATATCGTGGAAGTGCTCCGCGAGTATATCCAAGTAAAGGCGGCTGGTGCTAATTTTCAGGCGCTTTGCCCCTTTCATCGGGAAAAGTCCCCGTCTTTTGTGATATCTCCGGATAAGCAGATTTGGCACTGTTTTGGCTGCGGAAAGGGCGGCGACGTGCTTTCCTTTGTGCAAGAGATGGAGGGACTTAGCTTTCCTGATACCTTGCGCCTACTCGCCCCGAAAGCGGGTGTTGTTTTAAAACAAGAAAACAAAGAAGAGTATTCCCGTCGCGCGCGCATACTCGATTGCTTGCAAGCCGCCGCTGAACAATATCAGCGTTGGTTGGAGAGTGAAGAAAACGGCAAGAAAATGAAAGCCTATCTCCTTAAACGGGGCTTAAGTGAAAAGACAATTAAGGAGTGGCAGGTTGGCTATGGTCCTGAAAGCTGGGGCGCTTTGACCACCGCCTTGAAAGCCAAGGGTTTTAAGGAGGAAGAGATATTTGCCGCCGGTCTCGCCGGTCGCGGCGAGAGGGGAAGCGTGTATGATCGCTTTCGTGATCGTATTGTCTTTCCGATTCGCGATGCTAACGGTGCCGTGATTGCTTTCACGGCTCGCATTAATCCTGACAAGGCCGAGACGACTCCTGGCGGAAAATATATCAACAGTCCGCAGACCGAAGTCTATGACAAAAGTCGGGTGTTGTTTGCCCTTGATCGCTCTAAGAAGGCAATTAAGGAGAGAGACTTTGCCATTGTCGTTGAAGGACAGATGGATGCTATTGCTTGTCATCAACACGGTTTCACTAACACTGTCGCTTCATCAGGCACTGCTCTCACGGCTGAGCAACTGCGGTTAATAAAAAGATTTAGTAATAATATTGCGTTGTCTTTTGACATGGATCAGGCCGGGCAACTCGCTGCTGATAGAGGGATACATGAGGCGATGGCGCTGGATATTAATATCAAGATAATTGTTTTACCTAAACAGTATAAGGACCCCGATGATTGTTTGCGCGCTAACCCCGAAGACTTCAAACAAGCCTTAATCAATTCGCAGCCGATGATGGAATACTATTTTTCCAAAGTAAAGGCGGATAAGGATTTAAGGAAGCTGAGCGACAAAAAGGAAGTAGCTAAATTAATGCTAGCGATGATATCGAAGCTAGCCAATAAGATCGATCAGGATTATTGGTTCCAGCGACTTGCCGAAAGTGTCGGCATCAATGAACAAGCTTTACGTGAGAGTGTTATTCCCGTTAAAACTGATAAGGCTCCGGTAAGACCTGTTATTAAAGCTGAAGCGAAAGAGCTGCCCGTAGAAAGTCTGAGCCGAGAAGACCGGTTGGTGGAAATTGTGCTTGCTCTATTGCTGAAATCTCCCGATTTCATCCATTACGCCGCCTCACATCTAGAGCCCGAGGACCTTGAGGAAGAGAGTAGGCAGAAGTTTTACAGAAACCTGATTATCTATTATAATAAATTTGCCCATCTGGACTACGATTCTTTTCGCTTATATTTGCAAGAACAAGACGATGGCACCGTTAACATGATTGACCGACTAGCGCTTTTAGGGGAGAAAGATTACTATAACTATGATTTCAATCAGATTAAGGCAGAGATTACCAAGATTTTAGTAGAGATGAAAAAATTCAGCCTTAAGAGACGTATTAAGCTTTTACAGGATAAGATTGCATCATCAGAAGCTAGCGGCGATGAGGGAATGGATATCCTGATGACTGAAATGAAGAACCTGACCGAGCAGCTCAATGCGCTGCAAAGTCTTTAAATATAACTATGGCTAAAAGCAAAAATCACAACTCAAAGAAGCCGGTTTCCAAGAAAGCGCCGCTGAAAAAGCAGGTCGCCAAGAAACCAGCCACTAAAACCAATGGACACGCCAATGGTCGTCCTAAGGTAGTTGCTAAAAAGCCGGTTGCAAAGAAGCAGGAGGTAAAGAAGGGTGCACCTAAGGCTGCAAAGAAACCAGTGCACAAGGAAAAGGCTCCAGAGAAGCCAGCTAGAGTTGTGGTACAGCCTACCGAAGAGCAGTTGCAAAAGTTGCTCGCTAAAGGACGAACACGAAGTTTTGTGACCGAGACCGAACTATTATACTTGTTCCCTGAAGTGGAAGAGTATGTTTACGAATATGATGTTTTTTTAGGCGAGTTATCCAAGAACGGTATTCGCATCGCGGAAGACTCTGGTCGCATCCTAGATGTGCAAGAAAAAAATCAACACATGACCTCAGCCAAGGCCGCCGCTGCCGTTACCTTCGACCTATCAAAACTGAGCGCAGATTCTATTCAGATGTATTTAAAAGAAATCGGCAAAGTGCCACTCCTTACCTCTGAAGAAGAAGTTGAGCTCGCAAAACGCAAAGAGAAGGGTGACAAGGAAGCTGAAAAGAAAATTATCGAAGCTAACCTGCGCTTAGTTGTTTCTATTGCTAAGAAGTTTGCCGGTGCTAAAGGCCTAAGCTTGCTCGATCTTATCCAAGAAGGAAATATTGGTTTGTTTCGTGCCGTTGAAAAGTTTGAGTTCCGCAAGGGCTTTAAGTTCTCGACCTACGCAACTTGGTGGATAAGACAGGCAATCACACGTGCTTTAGCTGATCAAAGCCGCACCATCCGTATTCCTGTGCACATGGTGGAAACAATTAACAAGTTTCAGCAAGTGCAACGCACCCTTATTCAAGAATTAGGACGCGAACCGTTAGCGGAAGAAATTGCTTCAGAAATGGGAGAGGATATTGAGAAGGTGAGATATATTATCAAAATCTCACAAGATACGATTTCACTTGAAACTAGTATCGGTGACGATGAAGAAGACTCAACTTTGGAAGATTTCATTGAGGATGTGAAGAATGTGACCCCAGATAGAGCGGCGGCCTTGCAGCTCTTGCGTGATTACGTTAAAAATATTGTCGCTCAACTATCACCGAGAGAGCAAAAAATACTAGAAATGCGCTTCGGGCTCACCGATGGCGTTGCTCACACCTTAGAAGAAGTGGGACAGGAATTTGAGGTTACCCGTGAACGTATTCGTCAAATTGAGTCAAAAGCTTTAGAGAAAATCCGGAAACTCAAGGGGCTGGAAAAATTGAGGGATTACTAAAAATACACAAAAACGGAGCCATGTGGCTCCGTTTTTTGATTTAGCAATTGACCCGAAGCGAAAAAAATGCTATACTTTGTCAATTGTTCATTTAATAAATACAGCAGCAAAGCATGAAAACTACAATTATTGGTGGCACGCATGAAAGGAACATGTGGATGTATCTTGAAAACCATCTTGGTCCTGAGGAATTGGATTATGAAGATCTCGTTATTATCGATGTAAACACTCTCGAAAATGATGAGCAGCTATTTACCGACAGAGTCGGCCTGAGAATCGCAATGGATTATGTAAATGATCCTGATAAAATTATTATCCTAATGGGCCAGGAACCAGAGGAGGTGCTATGGTCAGTCCCCGAATTTATTGAGCTTATGTCTCGAAGCAACGTTGATTTTGTTGATTTTCTTGACCCTCACCTAATTCCAGATTTGTACCAGAAGCTTTCAAATCGGAAAAATTCTTATAGAGATAACGCACAAGGCACACTAACTTAACATCATTTTTAGCAGAAGGGGCCGTAAAAAGCCCCTTTTTTCCTATTTTAGAGACTTATACTCAGGGTTGACATACCACGTTAATCTGGTATGATATTAGTAAATATTTCAATGAAATATTTTATTTTTTTGGAAAGGCTAGCCCTTTCTAAGAACCACAATCGAATATTCCCAGGTAGCGCAGCGGTAGCGCAGTTGGCTGTTAACCAATTGGTCGTGGGTTCGAATCCCACCCTGGGAGCCAGATGTCACAGAGTGACGAGCGAAGAGGGCAGCATAGCCCTCTTTTGCTTTTATACTAGCCAATTTTCTATCTACTATAGTGAGTTCTGAAAAGACTTGTATTGCAATGTCGCGTTTTTCAGTATCAAGTGCGTGTTCGTAGCAAACATTAGCCATTTTTACGAGTTCTGAAAAGGTCATGACGTATTTGAGCATTTCATTGGCCGCTTCTTGGTGGGCGTGAGTTTTTCTTTCGATAGTTTCTAACTCTGAGTTAAGGATCTTTTCTTCTTCGGCCATTTTATCAATACTCATAGCATTAGTTCGAAGAAGACTAATTTTATTTTTGGTTATATAGTTGAGATCGGCGTATATTCTTTTTCTTTCCTGGTTTAAATCATCTAACTCTTTTTCTCTAAGAGATTTAATTTTATCTAATCCGGTTTTTGCTCTTGCTTCTATCTCTCTTTTTTCTTCATCGCTAAAACTTATCTCTTTTAAGAAATCAATTATTAACTTATCGATAAGTTTTTCATTTATATTTTTTTCCTGATTATGACAGCCGTCTTTACAGCGAGAATAGTAATAATTAAATCCTTTTTTCTGGAAGGGTGAATATGACCTGCCACAAGAACATTTGATTATATTTCTATAAGTGAAAAAATCTCTATCAACGTAATGGACAGTTACGTTCCTTGCCTTTAGGGTTTCTTGTACCTTATTAAAAAGAGAAGTGTCTATTAAGGCTTGATGCCGGCCGTCAATATAGACATCTCCCTTTCGGTTCATTTTGAGTTTGCCGATATAAAAGGGGTTATTGAGAATGTTCTCGATAGTCTTGTTATTAACTGGTCGACAGATTTTTTCAGTTGTATCAACTTCCATCCCGGCAAGTATTTCATCTTTGGTTCTTTTGCGCCGGCTTGGTTTCGTTGTTAGCCCTTGTTTATTCGCCCACTTTGCTAATTGGAAGAGGCTCCATTGTCCAGAGGAATAGAGTTCAAAAACTCTTTTAACAATAGGCGCTCTTTCCGGATCAATTGGCTTATCGTCTGATCCGTTATCTAGGTATCCGATAGGGGTCATGTATATACAACGGCCTTCCGATCGAAGTTTCTCTGCGGCCGCCTTAACCTTTTCGCTGATTACTCTAGAGTAATGGGCAGCGAACATGCCATCTATATCCATATGCAAGGCCCCAGAGCTGCTTTTTTCATAGTTGGCCTGTATAAAGCGAATATCTAATCCTTTCTCTATTAGAGTTTTTATTATCATGCCATCATGTTCATTGCGGCTGATTCTATCCCAGCAAAGACAAATCATGCCTTTAAATTCATTTTTAAGAAGTGCTTGAACCAGGTCTTGAAATTTGGGGCGCTCTACTTTGTATTCGATTGTGCCATCGCCTTTCATTTTTATTCCGGATGTTTTGAAGGCGGTGTGTTTTTCTTTGATTATACCTTTTTCGCAAAAGCCTTCTTGCGTAAAATCTGAAG
>PHAH01000004.1 GCA_002841655.1 Candidatus Falkowbacteria bacterium HGW-Falkowbacteria-2 | reverse complement strand
CATCGTTCTCTTCCACCTTCTGCTCTTCTAAATGTATAGGATGCAGACCAACAGCTGCATAGACACCACGTTCATAACGATTGGCATAGGTTAAAGCTCGGTTAGAAGTCTTATACTCAGAACCAACGAGCACCATCCAGGTGTCATTATCCAAAGAACGACGAATTACCTCATCGGCATCGTCTTTGAAATCACGGAAATTGATATGAGCATGTGTATCAATAAACATGAGGGGTGTTGATGGTAAAAAAACGCTTTAGGCGTTTTTTACTTATCTTTAATAATTACTTAACTACTGGCGCTCCTTCTGTCTGCGGTGTTTCAGTCTTTACCTCTTCATGAGCATGACTGCAGCAACATTCTTTCTTAATACCAAGCAACTTCTTTAACCAAGCGCATTTGCACATAATATCTTTGTTTATTTTATAAACTCCTGACCCTAAGTTTATCATCCACCCTTAAAAAGTCAACAAAATGCTTGAATATTGCCTATTTTAGCCAGTCTCACCCAAATAGGGGATAGAAAGGCGTTTTCTAGCCGTTTCCCCCTTAAATATCTCTCGCTTTCGGTCAGGCGCAGTCTGACGAGCCCCCTCATGCTGGGTGCCGGTCATGGCAGCGAAGCTAGAGCCGAGGAACATGGTGTGTTTGCCGTAGCGTTTAGAGATGCCATCAACACTGCCAAATATTTTAGAGATTTTCTCGGCACGAGCGACTTCATTGAAGAGATCGGCCTGTCGGCAGACGTTTTCGGAAATATCCATTAAAACTACCCCGGTCGCCCTAAACAAACTTGAAGCTTTGAAGACGGTACTAAAGTATTGTTTGACCATGGCAATTATTTCCACCGGATTATCAGTCGCACGCATTAACTTGAATTCATAGCCATGAAATTTAAAGTCCTGCGTTTTCAGAAAGAAAAATACTTTCTTAGCCGCCAAGCGATGGCGTCGTAATTTGATGCAAGCGTTCTCCACATTTTTGGAAAGCTGACTGAAAACATAGGTTTCATCCTTTGAAGGCGGCGTGAAAGTTTTAGTCTTGCTAATGGATTGATAGCTGTTCTTCTTCTCGGTATCAATTGGATAAGCCATCTCACCACGCAACTCCTGCCAGATTTCTAATTGCGGTTTAGTTAGTCGTGCCTTTACCCACTCCACATCATGGCGAATAAAATCGAGAGCCGTTCGCACTCCCAGCTTATTGAGTAGAGCGGTTGTTTGCGGTCCGATTCCCCAAACCTGCCCCACATCTAGCTTTGCTAGATATAGCTCAATGTCACGCCCTGGAATAACGGTGAGGCCAGAGGGTTTTTTCCACTTCGAGCCAATCTTGGCCAGGACTTTGGTTGGAGCAAGTCCGAGTGAAAAAGTGAAACCAAGTTCACTATCAAGCGCTTCCTTAATTTTCTCCGCCATCGTCTCATATGACATCCGTAGCGGACGGCGTAAGCCGGTTAAGTCCGCAAAGCATTCATCAATGCTATATTCCTCGACATCGGGGGTGAAGCGACGGACGATGCTATACATACGCAGCGAGTACAGGCTGTATGATTCATAGTCGGAGGGTAGAAAAACGGCCTGCGGACAAATCTTTTTTACCTCACTAAAAGACATTGCCCGTTTCACGCCCATTGCTTTGGCTTCGTAGGTAAGGGAGGAAACGATGCCCCGCTCAAGACCAGTGACCACAGGCTTCCCTTTTAGCCCTGGGCGGCGAGCGATTTCGCAAGCAGCAAAAAAGCAATCACCGTCTACATGCAGGATTGCTCTTGGGAATGATGAAATTGAAACAGGCATATTAGTATTTGCGGATAACAGCTTTAACAACAGCGGCGATTCTTAATTCTTCGGTTGCCCTGATTATGGGAAACTTCTTATTTGCTGGCTCGAGATAGATATCATTACCTTTCTTACGAAAGTATTTTACCGTCCACTGCTTATCAACTTCAGCGATAACAATGTTACCGTCTGAAGGGGCGAGACTGCGATCAACAAGTACCATGTCACCAGGCATAATGCCGGCGTCCTTCATCGACTCACCGCTCACCTTAAGCATATAGGTTGCCTCCCTGTTTTTAATTAAGAAATCATCCAGACTCATCGTGTCCGCTAACTCTTCTTCAGCGGGAGACGGGAAGCCAGCCTCTACTTGTCCTAGAACTTTTAACTCTCCATATATATTCCGGGGAATTAATTTTCCTTTCTTGTCTTTATCCAAAAAGTTTTCTGCCTGCAGGCGGTTAATAAGTTTAAAGACAGCGTTCTTTGATTTAAAACCAACGAGCGTCATGATTTCGCTGTAGTCAGGCATGCGCCGATAGCGGCGATAGAAGCCTTGAATTTGTTGTTTATATTTTTCCATCATATATTTTTCATTACGGTATCATTATAGTAAACAATCGTTCACCTGTAAAGAATCCTGCTTAATTAACAAAAAAACAGCCCCAAAGGGGCTATTTATATATTTTGGCAATGTTATATATCCTTACTATCTTTCTTTATCATCTCAACCAGCTCCGGTAATTCTGGAACTAAGAAGTGACCATCGATATGATCATAGACAGTGATTTTGGCAAGTGGTAACTTCTCCGCAAACTTGTCAGCGTGACTTAAGGGAACGACATTATCGTTTTTGGAAAAGAGGAAATTCAGTCGGCTGCAATTTTCCTGCATCAAAGTTAAATCAGATTGCAAACGGCAGCCACCAGCTAAATCTTCATGAGGCAAGTCACCATCAAACGGAGGGGCGATAAGATAGGTTGCGATAATGTTCTTGGGAAATTCATTTTCTGACAAATACTGTGCCAGGAAGGTTGCTCCCAAAGAAAAGCCGGTTAAGATGACATTATCATTAATCAAGGGAAAGTGTCGCTCAAAGTGAATCTTCCAGTCTTCGTAACTGGCATTTTCTCTAAGCGGCATGCGCGGTCGAATAACCTCAAAGTCGTCACCTAGCTTCTCGGGAAGCGAGTCCGCCCATGATGACTGACTATCAATAGATATTTCTCGGGTCTTAAGATACAGAAGATAATCATCATGACTTTTGAAAGTCATACCACCATGTATGTGAATGACTTGAATCTTCTTCTCCATATATTTTTTATTATAGTCCTAAGCTCTCTAGGGCTTCACGCTGCTTTTTGTTCAAGCTTTTTGGAATAACTACCTTCACCTTCACGAAGTGATCACCTTGACCACGTCCATGAATACGAGGGGCGCCTTTTTCCTTCAAACGGAAGACTGTTTGCGGTTGAGTGCCTGAGGGAATTTTCAATTTCACCTGGCCATAGGCGGTGGTTACTTCAATCGTTGTGCCTAAAGCAGCCTGGCTCATTGATATTTCTGCTTGCGAATAAATATCATCACCTTCCCTCTTCATATCGGGATGAGGAGATACTCTGACCTTTAAATATAAATCGCCAGCAGAGGCTCCCTTTTCACCGGCATCACCATAGCCAGAAAGCCTAATGCTTTCGCCGTGATTAATGCCAGCCGGAATCTTCACTTTAAGTTTCTCGTCCTGCTTAGTGCGCCCTTGTCCGTGACATTCCTTACAGGAAGCACTCGCCTTCTTGCCCTCACCCTGACAATCAGGACACATAGCCTGTGTTTGCACAGATCCTAGAATCGTTCTCTGCAAACGGCTGACTCTGCCGGTGCCACGACAAGTATTACAAGTCTCGATCTTGGCATCAGGAGCATGTCCGCTCCCATGACAGGTTTTGCAAGTCTTAAGGTGGGGAAATTTTATTTCTGTTTCAAGACCATGAATTGATTCAAGGAATTCTATAGATAAACTCATCTCTAAATCACGGCCTCTTTCGGGTCCGCGACGACGCCCACCACCAGGTCCGCCAAAACCAAACATGTCACCAAAGCCACCAAATAGGTCACTAAGGTCTTCCATGTTGATATTGGCACCATTGAAGCCACTGAAACCGCCGTAGGCACCTCCAGCCTGACCGTTTTGAAAGTCAGAACCGAATTGGTCATACTGACGGCGCTTATCAGCGTTACTTAAAACTTGATAGGCTTCATTGACCTCTTTGAATTTAGACTCATCGCCTCCTTTATCAGGATGATGTTCATGCGCTTTTTTGCGAAAAGCGGTTTTGATTTCATCACCACTAGCGGATTTAGAGACTCCGAGTATTGAGTAATAGTCTTTAGACATAGTTTAGGCTTCAGCCTTTTATTTATTTCCTATCTTCTACTTCACCCTCAACGACATTTTCATCTTTACCGTCTTTATTTTCATCCTTCTTCTCACCTTCACCGGCCGGCGCAGCGCCACCTTCTGGCTGCTGCTGATACATAGCGCCGCCAATGCGTTGAGCCACTGTATTTAAGGCTTCCATTTCTTTTTTCATTTCTTCAATATTACCAGAATCCTTTGCTTTCTTTAAATCAGCGGTCTTGGCTTCAAGTTCAGTCTTGTCTTCTGGCTTCATCTTATCACCAGACTCCTTAATCATCTTTTCAGCAGTGAAAACAACAGCGTCAGCCTGATTCTTTATTTCTACCTCTTCTTTTTTCTTTTTATCTTCTTCGGCGTGCGCCTCAGCTTCTTTCTGCATGCGGTCAATTTCTTCTTTAGATAAACCTGAAGAAGCAGTGATTGTGATCTTCTGCTGTTTGCCAGTTGCTTTGTCAGTCGCGCTGACGTTTAAGATGCCGTTAGCATCTAAATCAAACTTCACTTCAACTTGCGGCACACCTCTTTGGGCAGTGGGAATACCATCAAGAATGAAACGCCCCAAAGATTTATTATCAGTCGCCATTGGACGCTCACCCTGAACAACATGAATCTCCACGCTAGTCTGACCATCAGCTGCAGTTGAGAAAATCTGTGACTTGGAAGTCGGGATAGTGGTATTGCGTTCAATTAATGGTGTAGCGACTCCGCCTAATGTCTCGATGCCGAGGGTAAGAGGGGTAACGTCGAGAAGCAGCACATCTTTAACGTCACCTTGCAAAACACCAGCCTGAACAGCCGCACCTAAAGCTACAACTTCATCGGGGTTAACACTCAAGTTTGGCTCCTTGCCAAAGAATTCTTTTACCTTCTGTAAAACTAAAGGCATGCGAGTCATACCCCCAACCATTAACACTTCATTGATATCACTTAGACTGAATCCGGAATCGGCCAAGGCCTTCTTACATGGTTCAATGGTTTTTTCAACAAGATCACCAACCAAGGCTTCAAGCTTGGAACGGCTGAGCTTCATTACTAAGTGCTTAGGACCATTGGCATCAGTGGCGATGAAAGGTTGATTAATTTCCGTTTCCATTGCGGTTGATAGTTCAATCTTGGCTTTTTCAGCTGCTTCTTTAATACGCTGTAAGGCGAGCGTATCCTTGGATAAATCAATGCCCTGATCTTTCTTAAATTCATCAATAATCCAATCGATAATTCTCTTATCAAAATCTTCACCGCCTAAATGGGTGTCACCATTAGTAGCCTTCACTTCAACGGTGTCAGCGGAAATATCTAAAACAGAGACGTCAAAAGTACCACCGCCTAAATCATAGACAACAATCTTTTGTCCCTGCTTCTTATCAAAACCATAGGCCAGAGCGGCGGCGGTTGGCTCGTTGATAATGCGCTTCACATCAAGGCCAGCGATTAAGCCAGCATCTTTAGTTGCTTGTCTTTGTGAGTCATCGAAGTATGCTGGAACGGTGATGATAGCTTCAGTAATCGGCTCACCGATTTTCGCCTCAGCATCAGCTTTCAATTTAGTGAGAATCATGGCCGAAATTTCCTGAGGGGAATATTCCTTGTCACTCATCTTCACCTTCACGCCCTGACCGGCTTGAACTATTTTATAGGGCACGGTGCTAAGATCGCGCTGAACCTCTTCATCCGTAAAGCTGCGGCCGATGAGACGCTTAACCGCATACACAGTGTTTTCAGGGTTAATGACTGCCTGACGTTTGGCCGCGGCCCCCACGAGACGTTCACCATTTTTTGAAACAGCGGCAATGGAAGGGGTTGTGCGATTACCCTCAATGTTTTCTAAGATTTTTGGAGCGCCGCCTTCCATAATGGCCATGGCGCAATTTGTGGTTCCTAAATCAATTCCTAAAATTTTTCCCATATGATTATTATTATCTGATTTATTTTCAAATTATTTTTTATCCTTGTTCTTGCCGATTTGAATCTTAATGTTCTTCGGCTTGGCTTCCGCTGCTTTCGGAACAGTGATTTTCAAGATGCCGTCTTCGGTAACAGCGGTGGCGCTATCACCATCCACTTTTGTCGGTAATTGCACTGAGCGATAGAAGGAGCCACGACGAATTTCTTTACGATAGTAATTCTTTTCTTCGACTTCACTGTGACGTTCACTTTCGCCCTTGATGCAGAGCACGTTATTATCAATAGAGATACTTACTTTTTCCGGATCAATCCCGGCTAACTGCGTCTCCACGATGATGTTGTCTTGATCTTCATACATATCGAGCGCTGGGGTAAAACCGAATTGTCCACTGCGGACGGCTGGCAGATACTCATTGACCAGTTTGTCCATGTCATCGATGTTATATCCCTCGCCCAGGAATGGATTCCATTTGATTAATGACATATGTTTATTTTTTTTAATTTATATTTAAATTAATTATTCTTCTCCCACGATTACTTTTGCCGGTCTAATTACTCTTCCGTTTAAAACATATCCCGGGCTAACTTCTCTAATCACCTTTTCACCCGTTCCCTCAAGCGCCTCCATGCGGTGATAATCATATTTTTCACCAACCGTCTTGATCTCTTCCACGCCGCGGCCGTTTAAGACGTCTTTGAATTGCTTAAGTACATATTCGACTCCTTTCACCCAGGCGCTTTCCTTGTCCTGCTCACTTAAGCCAGCGAGTGAGAGTTTTAGATGGTCGTATACGGGCAGAATTTCTTGGAGAAAGTCGCCGAGAACAAATTTCACAAACTCTTCCTTATCTTTAGACGCTTGTTTAATTTGGTTTTGATAATCAGCGAGAGCACGTAAATATTTATGCTCGAAGCTGTCATTTTCAGCTTCACGGAGATATTCGAATCGTGGCTTCTTAGCGTCATCAACTTCCACTTCCTCCTTCCACATTGATATTGGTCGCGCCCACACTTGTCCATCTTTCACAGAGCGGTAGATTGCAATCTCTTCTTTACTTTCGCTGCTCTTCGCGATTTCAAACAGCTCATATTCGTCACCCTTATAGTGTCGGTAGATTCCGAGTTTTATTTTTGACATATTTCTTCTTTATTTAAAGTATTCTTCTAAGTGTGTGAGCAGGGATAGATTGCGGGGATAGTCCATACGCATTGGCCCAAGGATGCCGCATAATCCAGAGACACCACCATGCCGATATTTTAGCAGGGTAGTACCAAGAAAAGCACCGAAGGGGTTGTTGCTACCGATATATACCTGTGTTCCTTCCGGTAATTCGTCGAATAGACCATCGATAATTTCTTCCATGCGATCAATAACTTGCGAAACATCGAACAACATTTCAGATTGTTTGAATTCAGATTGAGAAAAGAGGTTGGACAGACCAGTATGATATAGATCGTTCTTATGGAAGGCCCAGAAAACAGCATTACCCGATAACTCTGCTAAGGTTCTAGCGGCTGGCTTAAAGGATTCCGCAGCACTGAGAACAGCTTCTAAAGCCTCTTTATCCGTCGATCTAAGACGCTTAGCTTCATTGTCCCCTAAATCAAGTAAGTAGGCCTCTTCAGTCGGCACCCTTCCCGCTGAAGTGTGCGGCTGGTGGATGTAACCGAGGTCCTCAAGAACAGTGAGTTCGTTGCGGACAGTGGCAGGGGAAATGTCTAAACTATATTTTTCCACCAAAATACCCGAAGCGACTGGTTGGGCGCTACGGACATACTCTTTAATCAGAGTCTTTAGGACTATTTTTTGACGAGGGCTCAATTCCATATATTTGGGGTTACCAGGTATCATTATAAAAAAAATTAGCACTCAAGTCAAGAGAGTGCTAATTT
This sequence comes from Candidatus Falkowbacteria bacterium HGW-Falkowbacteria-2, assembly GCA_002841655.1. Classification (GTDB taxonomy): domain Bacteria; phylum Patescibacteriota; class Patescibacteriia; order Patescibacteriales; family UBA12465. The sequence goes on along the minus strand of PHAH01000004.1, from coordinate 15,365 downwards.
TTTGTTTTTTGGCTTATTATTCTACATGATTACGGAAATACCACTGCATAATTTCACGAGCAATGGGAACGGCGACTTCACTGCCCTCACGCCCCTCTTCCACTAATACGGTAATAACCATCTCCGGGTTTTCATAGGGGGCAAAGCCGGTAAACCAGGCATGGTTAGCCTTCTTGCTTGACCACTGCGCTGTACCCGTCTTTCCTCCCGAAGAAACTGGTAACACACTAAGGCTACGTGCACTGCCTGCCGTGACAGCCTGACGCATACCTTCGCGCACAACTTGCAGGTTATATGAGTCAATACAGTTCTCACGAATAATCTCAGGTTCAATCGACCTTACCACTTGATTGTCTTCACTAAGCAGAGCGCTCACAAGGGTCGGCTTAAATAATTTACCACCATTGGCGACGGCCGCGGTAAAGTTTGCGACCTGTAAGGGGGTGACGATGACGTCTCCCTGGCCAATAGAAATATGATAGGTATCACCAATATACCAAGCCTCTTTTTTTACCTCTTCCTTCCATTCACGACTAGGCATGAAACCAGCGCTCTCACCGTTTAAATCTATGCCGGACTTCTCTCCCATACCAAAGAGGCGCATATACCTTACAAGGCGATCAACACCCAACCCGGTAAAGTCTTGGTAGCCGCCACCGATATAATAGAAAAACGTATTAACTGACTCAGCAATTGCCTTGCGAACGTTGGTTGTCCCGTGTCCGCCGGCTTTCCAATCAGGAAAATACCACTGACCTATACGAATGCCACCGTTACTCAGAAAACTAGTATTCTCAGAAATAACATTTTCTTGTAAGGCCGCGGCCGCTACCACTGGCTTAATAGTCGAACCTGAAGGCATTTCGCCGCTGATAGCACGATTGAAGAGCGGATTATTTTCATCTTTCAAAAAGACATCGTACTCGGCCTGAGTAATTCCACGAGCAAATAAATTATTATCATAGGCTGGCAAGCTTACCAGTGCGAGGATGCTACCATTTTGTGGATTCATGATAATCACTGAGGCGCGGTGTGTGTTTGTTTTCTCCATCCACTCCTTCGTCACCTCCTCGGCTCGTCTTTGTAATTCAAGGTCGAGAGATAACTTCAAATTATATCCAGCCACCGGTGGCGTTTCACTGACAATTTTTTTGCGACGACCAAGAGCGTCAACCTCAATATTGGTGCGTCCGTTAATTCCCTTTAAGTCCTGCTCCCAGGAATATTCCAACCCCGTTTTACCGACATAATCAATTAATGAATATTGACTCCCCAGGCGCTTCAGGGCTTCATCGGTAATCTTGCCGGTATATCCGAGGATGTGAGCAAGACTACTTATCTGCCCACCTTCGTCTAAAGCGGCACTACCAGCTGTATATGGGTATTGGCGTCTAATCTTAATATCAATAATCACGCCGGGCAGGGAGTCTCGCTCTAATATTAAGCGCAAGGCTTTGTCATATTCGATATTGTCTTTAATAAATATCGGCTGATAGGCCTCAAGGGAACGTGGGCGAATCTTCGCTAAAGCCTCTTTCATTAACGCAAAAGAAGGTCCATCTAGAACCATATCGACAGCGGAGTTGCTAACAGCAGTATTTTGGGGAGCGTCGTCGAGAATGCTACTTAGGTAGCGCAAAGATTCATCGCGCTCAAGCTCATCTCTAGGAAGATCAATGGGGCGTAGTGACAGAACAAAGTTAGCAGTATTACTTACCAACGCCTTCCCTTGACTGTCGTAAATGATTCCGCGCTTCGGTTCAATATTTTCAATACGCAAACGATTGCCTTCGGCTAAACTTGCGTAGTGAGCACCACGTGCAACTTGTAGCCAGGCAGTTCGCGCACCAAGAACAAACATCAAAACAATAATAATAACTTGGATCGGCAATATTTTTTTGCTATTAAAGGTCCGGCCCACCACTTCTTTGTCCTTGCTATCAGAAATAAAGGAATGCTCTGTCCAGTCAGTGTAATAGGCTGAATCTTTTAGTTCGCCAAACTTAAAACCACCCTCCTTAATTACAAAGGGGTCAGAAGAGTTGTCGGCTGCTGTATAGCTACCTAAAAAGAAGCGTTTTTTCTTAAAAGTGCCCATATTATGTACTAATATCTTAGCGGGATTCAGTCGGAAAGGCAAACTAGGGTCATTTATGGTGTTATCAAAATGTTATCTAAAAGTTATCACTGATTTGGTACAATAATTACATAACCAAAGGCAATCTGAAATTTGTATTTCTTTGGGCGAAAATTATGATAAAATAGAACATATGCGCATACTTCTTGTGGAAGATGAACCAAATTTAAGTCGTCTCATCACCTCCCTGTTGACGAGGGCGGGCTTTGCTGTTGATGCCGCTGACGATGGCGAAAGAGGGTCATTCCTAGCTCGCACTAATAACTATGACCTAGTCATCACGGATTACATTATGCCGCGTCTTGATGGCTACAATCTTATTAAAGAAATTCGTCATGATGGCATTGCCACTCCCATTCTAATGTTGAGCGTCCGACAAAGCACTGAGGACAAGGTTTCGGTGTTAAACATTGGCGCAGACGACTATTTACCTAAGCCATTCGCGGGCGAGGAATTAGTGGCAAGAGTTAATGCTTTATTGCGACGACCAACAAATTTGCGCTCCGGAATACTTACATTTCAAGACCTTAGTCTTGACCCTCAACTATATCGCGTCAAGAGAGGAACCAAAGAAATCCGTTTGACCAACAAAGAATTTTCTCTTCTCCATTATTTATTATTAAACTCCGGCAAGATGATTTCACGCGACAACCTCCTTGAGCATGTTTGGGGAGGAGAAATAGATCCATTCTCTAACACTGTCGAAACCCACATTCTTCGTTTAAGAAGAAAGCTGGAAGGAAAAGGAAAAAAATTGATTCACAATGTTGCCGGACGCGGATACACGTTAGATTTACGACCATAGAATGTTAAGTGGATGTTAACCGCTTCTAGGTATGATTATCTTAGCGGTGGTATTTATGCCATAAAGGTCGTGCCGCTTCACAAAAACATAATTAAAACTATATGTTAAAACACGAAACAGAGCCAGCCCAAACCGAGGATTATAACCCCGGCACGCCCTGGCGCAGTTAATCATCATAAAAACGCTTTCCCTTGTGAATCAAGGGAAAGCGTTTTATTAAGCTTATGACATTCCAGGAGCTTAAGGACAGAGTTTTTAAAAAATCGCCCTTACATTCAGCTGGTCGTAAAATTCAGACTTGTGCCATATTCTCAGCGGTGGCTATGCTCTTTTTAAATCTAATTCGCTTGGCAGACTACATAGTCAATCCAAGCAATTCTGGCCTACCTTTAGGAGTTACTTTGTTCTTGTTGCTTGCCTTCCTCGGTTTATGGCAGTTAGCTAGATTCGGTCACGAGAAAATAGCTGCCTGGTTGTTAATCGCCGCCTACGCCCTGCCGACTATCTATTGCTTCTATCTATGGGGAGCCGACTTACCAGCTGCTATCCTAATGTCAGTTCTGGTTGTGGTGATGGCAGGCATGTTTCTCGGTTCAAAACAAGCCTTTTTTCTGACAGCACTATTTATTACGAGCATCCTCACGCTCTCTTATCTGCAATATCATCAGATGGTACCTATTTCTTCCAATTGGCGTTCATTGCCCCACCAGCCAGCCGATGCAGTTGCCTATACCTTAATATTTGGCGTGATCTATCTACTAGCTTGGATTATTATTCGCGAAAACAGACAAGCCTTAGCACGAGCTAATGAGGCGAGTGCTGCACTGCAGGCAGAGAGAGACGGACTAGAGGTAGTGGTGCATGAGCGGACTAAGGCAATTAGAGAAATACAGCGCGAAAAAATTGAGCAATTACAAGTCCTCGCAAGCATTGGTCAGCTCTCCGGAGGTATATTTCATGACATTGTTAACCCTCTAACAGCTGTCAGTCTAAATCTCGAACGTTTAAAGGAAGAGCGTTGCCCGGCGTTAGGGGAGGCACAAGACTATCTCCATCAAGCGCTTTCAGCGACTAATCGTATAAAGGATTTGATCCAAAGCACTAATTCCTGTTTGCGCCGTGAGTCTCGCGAGAAAGCATTTTCGATACGCGCGGAAGTATTTAAAATTAAAAGGCTGATGGACGCTAAGGCGCGATCACAAAATACCTCAATTAACATCGACGCTGGAGCTGATATACAAATCAAAGGTGGCCAAGTTAGATTCGGGCAAATTATCATGAATTTGTTAAGCAACGCACTTGAGGCCTGTGCGAATTTGAAAGATAATTGCGAGAGCAGTATAAATATCAGCCTAAGCGGTGGCGGTGAAACCAAAGACATTGAATTGAGAATTGCCGATAGCGGCGGCGGAATTGACAAAGAAAATTTAGATAAAATATTTAACGCATTCTTCACCACCAAATCACCAGGAGGCAAGAATCTTGGACTAGGACTAAGTATTGTAAAAGAAATTATCGAAACTGATTTTAATGGACGCATTGCCGTTGATAGCACCTTGCACGAAGGAAGCGTCTTTACCATATGCCTACCAACAAACTCTCAGCCGTTGATACTGCAGAAATAATTATCAGCCAATGGCCAAATAATTTGCGCCAAGCGCTACGCGTGCAGTGGCAAAAAACAATAAGTGATGATAAAAGTGGATTGATCTCAGGGCTGCCTTCATCTATACTTTCTGGCCTTAAAGGCCGATCCTCGTTAATAAGCCTCCTAGCCAGAGAGCTTGGCGCCGCCAATCTCTTTCTATGGACTGCCGCTAATTTCCAAGATGATGTCTATGACGAAGCTGATGCCCCAAAAAGTAACATCCCTCTGGCTAATGCCTGTCTTCATGCTGCCTGGAGTCTCATTCCAAGAAGCAATAGTTTGACAGATATTATTAAAGTCTCGCTCGAGGCTGAAGATGCTAATCTTCACGAAATAACAAAGCCGCAAACCATCCAATCAGGAGTATTGGCCCCAGCTGGTAAGTCCTCTTTCCTTTTAATGGCTCCGCTTGCATTAACAGCGCACCTAAATTGGCCTAAATCAGAAATCGATAAGCTCACCTTGGCTTTACGCTATTTCCTTTCAGCTAAACAACTCGCCGACGATACTTATGATTACAAAGAGGACTGGCAAAAAGGACGTCGCACCTTTGCTCATCGCGGCTTAAAACGCTTGCCTACCAAAAATGAGCTGCCACCATACTTTAAACGTTTAGCACATCGAATACTAAGGCTCACCAGCACTTGCCGAGGAATAATAAAAACAATCCCCGCCTTAGACGGAGACTGTTTAGATATATATCTGAGTCCGTTAGAAACTAATTGCCGCCATTCCCTTGCCAACTTAAATCAGTCGGCGCCTCAAGTTTAAAGGTGTTCCAAAATTCTGTTACTGACTTTTCCTCTGGCCAAAGACGAGCCTGACCATAATCAACAATCTCAATCGGAATAAGCTTGGAAGAACCAGATAAATCAGGTTTAAAAGTGAGTTCAGCTAACAACCCCCTGCTCGTCCCTGGTGACCACATTTGATCAAAGACGAAATTGCCCAGAGAATAAAAGATCGGTTTGTCTTTATATATCTCCCAGGTCTGTGGCCAGTGCGGATGATGACCGATAACAGCATCGGCACCAGAATCAATCGCCGTCCGCGCAAAGCTTTTCTGTTGTTCACCTGGCTGCGACACATATTCGATGCCAGCATGCATGGAAACGATAACAAGATCAACTTCATTACGTATCGCTGTAATATCTTCTTTTAAATTTTCTAAATCAAGCGTGGCAATTCCGGGACGACTTGCTGTCGCCACACTATTATCATTCGGATAAGCGTAAGCCAGAAAAGCAATCTTCCAATCACCCTTTTCAATAACCGCCCCCATCCTAGCTTCTACTTCATTCATGCCAGCGCCAGCCGAAAGCATGCCTACTTCCTTTAATATTGAAAGCGTGTCGCCTAACCCTTTTTGTCCGGCGTTAAGCATGTGATTGTTAGCTAGCGAAACCACATCAATGCCTGCCAACTTCATACCTTCAACCGCTTCTGGGTTAGCCTTGAATGAAAATGATCCGGTTAGTACTTGATAGTTTGCGTCTTTCAAAAAAGGCGACTCCAGATTCACAATCGTGATATCAGCTCGAGATGTGGTCGAAGCGATCTCCTTAAAGGGCCAGGTGTAATCATTATAGGCGCTCATCTTGGCATTAACGGTTCGAGATAGCATCACATCGCCCCCGAACATGAGAACAATCTCTTTTTTTTCATCAGTAGCTGCTTCTGCTGGCAGTTGGACTGGGATCTCTCGATTTGAGAACAAAGGTACATAAAACCAGTCACTTTCGTGTGTTTTTTTGACCACGAGAAGAGATAGGACTCCCACGAAAACGATGCCCAACAGAAGGCGGGTGGTGGATTTGTTGAAATTTAACATAATATTATGCTAATGGTATAATATAGTTAACCATATGATACTAAGCAAGACACTAGCCTCAGGATTAGGATTCGGCGTTACCTCAGCCGTCATTACGACGCTGGGTTTAATGATTGGCCTCAACGCTTCCACCGGCTCAAAAATGGTCGTTATCGGTGGTATCCTGACTATCGCCATCGCCGACTCCCTATCTGATGCCCTTGGTGTTCATGTTTCTAAAGAAACAGAAGTTGGCATCAAACAACGAGAGGTATGGGAAGCAACAGGTTTTACTTTTATCTTCAAATTTCTTTTTGCCTTGACCTTCCTTATTCCAATTTTCCTCCTTCCGCTGCAAACTGCCATTATCGTTAACGTGGTTTGGGGCCTCAGTGTCCTTAGCCTTCTCACCTTCAGACTGGCTCGTTCTGAAAATCAAAGCCGCTTTGAAAGTCTAGCCGAACATCTCGGCGTTGCTATCGCCGTGTTGATAGCGACAAATTATCTTGGCAGCCTTATTGCTCGCCACTTTAACTAAACACAATAATTTTTTTTCTTTAAAAAGTCCTTCACGGGACTTTTTTATAATCTTCTTCTCAACACACTCAAAGTTGGCCAATCAATTGGTGAGTCAATTAATATTACCTGGCCACCGCCACCACCGTGAGCCTCGATAAGGGGCTCTTTTGTTTTAGCATCACGCATCGACTTGCCGTCTATGCTCGCTTTCTGATAGGACGGACCAATTATTTCAATTTCGGAAGATGACATAATGGTGTTATGCGCCTTAACTTTTAATTCAAAGCCGGAAGCAGTTTTAGTGGAGGAGATAACTTGCCCACAAAACTCCCAAGGGGACAACATATTATTGCCGGAGTAATTTTGTAGGTCTTTTCCCTCTGGAAACATAAACCCTTCGGTATAACCACGGTTATTGAGCTTCTCAAATAACTCTGCCCTCAAGAAAGCAAGTTCTGAAGCAACAGCTTTCTTTGATTTGCCTGAGTAGATGAGATCAATGGCGCGACGATAGACACCAACGACGTTAGCGAGATAATATACACTCTTCGCCCGGCCTTCAATCTTTAAAGCGTCGATGCCGCTACCAATGATTTCTGGTAGGCGCTCGATAAGACAAAGGTCTTTAGAATTCATTAAATACGAGCCGTGCATGTCTTCACCAATGACAAGGGATTTATCATGCCCCTTAGGCTTTATTTCATACTCCCAGCGACAAGGCTGCGAACAATCACCAAGATTAGCACTACGACCAACAAAATAATCGGATAGGAAACAGCGTCCGGAATAGGCGGCGCAGAGGGCGCCGTGCACAAAAACCTCAATTTCGGTTTTTCCCGCATTCTTTTTAATATCGGTAATTTCCTTCAGGGAAAGTTCACGTGATAAAATAATGCGCTTAAAGCCTTGCTTGCCCCAAAAGCGGACAGCCTCCAGGTTTGTACAATTTGCCTGTGTACTTAAACTGAGTTTAGCAGTTGGCCAGACTTCTTTCACAACCGCTACAATTCCTGGATCAGAAATAAAGATGGCATCAGGCCCATATTCTTTTAACTTCAAAACGTGAGCACGCAGTTTCTTCAGATGCTTATCCCGAGCAAAGATATTTAAGGTGACATATGCCTTCTTGCCAGCGGCATGGGCAAATTCTATACCTTTCTTGATATCACTTAGAGAAAAGTCATTAACACGCAGACGGAGAGAGAAATCGGGTAAACCAAAATAGACAGCATCTGCCCCATGAGCAATTGCCGTCTTTAATTTATCTAAATTACCAGCCGGAGCTAGCAACTCGGGTTTCGTTTTATTCATCATATATTATTCAGTCGGAGTCGGTGACGTAATTAAGTCTGACCACTCTTTCTTCAGTTTATTTATTTTTGGATTAATCACCGCTTGGCAATAGCCCGCGTCGGGATTTTTTTGGTAATAGTCTTGATGTTCTTCCTCGGCCTCATAATATCTTATCAGAGGGCGTACTTCGGTCACAATCGGTCCACCATATATACTCTGTCCTTCTAGATCTTGAATCATCGCCACTGCTTCTTGGCGCTGTCGCCATGTTTTATATAAAACGGCGGAGCGATACTGAGGGCCAATATCATTTCCCTGTCGATTTAAAGTGCTGGGGTCATGAATGGAAAAAAAAATTTGCAGCAAGCGATGGAATGGGATAATTTTGGGGTCATATACAATCTTCACTGTTTCCGCGTGCCCCGTATTTCCCATAGACACCTCATCATAATCTGGATTTTCTTCTTGCCCTCCGGCATATCCGGAGCTCACATCAATAACTCCTGATATCTTTTCATACACAGCCTCAAGGCACCAGAAGCAACCACCCGCTAAATATGCCTCCGCTTTTTCCCCATCAACAAAGTCTAGCGGAACGAAGCGAAGAGACAGAGAGTTAACGCAATGTCGGGCATCTTTCGCGGTATACCTTTCTCCAAAGAATACATGACCGAGGTGAGCATCGCAAGTGGCACAACTGATCTCCGTGCGATGCCCGTCCGGATCAAGAGACAGGACTACCGCCCCTGGCACTTCATCGTCAAAGCTCGGCCAGCCGCAGCCAGAGTCGAATTTGTCCTTTGATTCATATAATAATGAATCACAGCGACGACAGAGATAGGCACCTTCGCGAAATAGCTTGTCATATACGCCGGTAAAAGGCGCCTCCGTTCCCTTGCCGGAAATAACCTTCTCTTCTTCCTCGTTAAGTTTATTATATACCATTTTGCCCATATTATTCGAATATGGCTTCAAGGGTGATGCGAATCATTTTATCATCACCATCGTTCTCCGACCCCCGTCCATCCCGATTTGAAGTCGATATATATAAATCGCCATCAGCTACCAACACTGCTCTCAGGCGCCCAAATTCATCTTCATAATGAGTTTTGAAGTCTGAAATTCCACCGTCTTCGCCAACAGCTACGGAATACAAGGCTGAGCCTCTTAAACCAGCGAAGAATAGTCTGCCGCCTAAGTATCCAAGCCCAGCTGGGGCCCAGGTGGTCGTTGCGCCGGAATGAATCACTGGTCGCTCCATACCTTCCCGCTCTTCATCTCCCTGGATTTCTGGCCACCCGTAGTTTTTTCCGCGCTCAATAAGGTTTAACTCATCAAAGCCAGATGATATACCGGAGCGTCCATGATCAGTTGCCCATAGTCTTTCTTGTCCATCCCAAGCTAACCCTTGAGAATTGCGAAGACCATAGGCCCAGACGGGGCTGCCAAAGGGATTGTCTTCTGGGACACTGCCATCGTCACGTAGACGTAATATCTTCCCCGCCAAGGAATTTCTGTCTTGAGATAAAGACGAATTACCGGCATCACCAGTAGTGATATAGAGAAAGCCGTCAGGCCCAAAGGCAATGCGCCCACCGTCATGATTACGTGAGCCCGGAATGTCGCCGATAATTAAAGTCTTGTCTGAGAGTTCATTGCTATTTAAGTCGTAGCGATATCTCTCCACTTTATTAACTACTCTAATACCACTTTCCGTCGTGAGGTATAGGTAGATATAGTTATTATCGGAGAAATTCGGATGAAGAGCTAGGCCCATTAAACCGCCCTCACCAAAAGGATTAACTTCTTCTATCGGAATGAAGCGCTTATTTCCATCCATATTAAGTCGCACTAAATTACCAGGTCTTTCGGTAATTAGGAAGCCCTCTTCTTCAATATAGGCAACTTCCCAGGGAATGTTTAGATCAGTTGCCACAATAAATGGCTCGGGAGTATCATCACCATTGTTATCTTGTCCGTCATCACTTCCTCCATTTTCACCGTTACTTGGCACCTCAACTACCGGAGGGTTATTATTCTCTCTTTTTAATCTGTCCTTCCCCACAAGATAATATAGTCCGAGTCCTGCCACCGCGAAAATCAAGATGACTATCAGCAGACTTTGAAAGGTTTTAGTAGGCATATAGTTAATTATTAATATACTTTAAAGTCCATATATTATAGCAGAAAAAGGGAGTTTTTTGTAGTCCCAGCAGATTTGAACAATATAGAGCGATAAATAAAAAAGAGGACTGGTTTAGCCCTCTTAAAGAATCATCTCCTATTTTCCTCTGGCACAAAGATTGTCTGCTCTCGATCAGGACCGACCGAAATCATATGAAGTTTGCAACCAGTCTTAGCAATTACATAATCCAGAATGTTTCGTAGATTTTGCGGCAGATCACTATATTCACGACAAGCAGTTATGTCTTCTAACCATCCCGGAAACTCCTCATAGATACATTCACACTGAGAAAGAATCTCATCATCTTTCATGGCAACATCTAAGATGTCTCCGTTTCTGATTTTCCTGTTTCCATGATAGACGGTCTCGCCACAATAGCGATATTGCTTACAGATCTTAATGACTTTGCACTCGTCAAGAACATCAAGTTTAGTGAAAATAACATCAGGTGAACTAAACTGCAGGACATAGCGCAGCAAGGGTAAGTCCAGCCAACCTACCCGACGCGGACGTTTGGTGGTGGCTCCATATTCGAAGCCCTTCTTTCTAAGAGCAACTCCCTGCAAGAATTCATCCTGCGCATTCACATCATCTCCATACAATTTTTCCTCAAGCTCACGAGTGCCTTCACCGTTACACCAGGCTTCAGATTGATCACCTCCTATTTCAGAGGGAAAAGAGCCTTTGCCTACACGCGAAGTAAGCGGGGCCTTAGCTATGCCAAACGATTTATCGACATCACTCTCTTTCAACCCCGCTCCTTTGGCTAAACCAGCGACGGTGCAGTCAGATGATGTAACAAAAGGATATGTGCCTTTGTCGATACTTAGTAAAGCTCCCTGCGAACCTTCTAAAAGAATATTCTTGATTCCGAGTTGACTTCTAACATAACTATCAGTGTCAGCGATCATCGGCCGAAGTATTTCTGCATACTCGAGATATTTCTCACAGATACATTCAACGTTTTCATCAATGATATTTTCGTCACCAAAGTCATAATAGAAACCGTTATTCAATTGATCACAGTTCATTACCAGCTTCCTCGCTTCAGCACTGAAGGTCTTGAAAAACGGTGCCTTATAGGCAAGATACCTCTTTACCTTCTTGCGGAAAATTGTTGGATTCAAGATATCATTCATGGTTAGACCGTAACGATCAATGCGATCGGCATAGGCTGGCCCAATTCCCTTACCGGTGCTTCCAATTTTTCCTCTCCCAGCCGCATACTCTCTAAGTTTATCCCAAGCAATATGCATTGGCAGAATTAATCCCGCATTCATTGAGATCATCAATCGCCCGGAGTTAAGGCCTTTCAGTCCTAAGTTGTTTAATTCTTCGATAATCGATTTAGGATTTACTACAGTGCCGCTGCCAATAATATTGATTTTTCCTTTACGGAATATACCCGAGGGAATTAGATGGGTAACATATGTCTTCCCATTTGCACAAATAGTATGACCGGCATTATCGCCGCCGGTACCGCGAATAATTATATCCGCCCAGTCTGCATAAAGGTCAACAAACTTCCCTTTACCAGTGTCTCCAAATTGCAGACACGTAATTGCAATCGTTTTGACGTTTTCGTCTTCTAGTCTGTTTTTTTTCATGATCTGATTATTTTTGGTTATTTTTTCTCGAATATTCGAATTGTTAAGGTAATAGGTGAATATATCACTTTGAATGTGTGCTTGTCAATTACGTAATATAAGCCATGTGTTCTAGGCTTTAGCCGCATTTTCTCCAGCAATATAACCGCTGGTCCAAGCAACTTGGAGATTATAGCCGCCCGTTGGACCCTCAAGATCAAGAATTTCGCCTGCAAAGTAAAGATTATTGAACAACTTTGAGCCCATCGTCTTCGGATCAACCTCGCGCAAATCTACGCCACCGACAGTTATCATCGCCTCCTCGAAACCTCTTAAGCCCTTAACGGAAACAGCATAGCTTTTTAGCGTTCTGGCTAGCGCTTGTCTCTCTGCCTTTGATAAGCCATTTCCCTTTTTATCGCTATTAATCCCAGCCACTGATAACAGATGAATAGCCAGCTTCTTAGGCACTAATTCAGAGATGATATTTTTTAAATCATGATTCTTATTTTCTTGAGTCAGTGCCAAAATATTTTGTTCCAACACTTGTTGATTAACTAAAGGCAAGAAGTCTATTCTCACCTCTAACTCAACTCCTGGGTGGCGAGCGATTACCCGACTAATATTTAAAGCGGCTGGACCACTTAGTCCGCTTCCGGTGAAAATTATATCGCCAATAGCGCTCCCCAGTTTTTTATCACCTTGAAATAGTCGCAGTTCAATTTCAGACAAGCTAATTCCTTGTAACTCTTTTATATCGTCGTTTAATAATATCGGACTAAGAGCCGGGCGTGGTTTAATCACGCGATGAGCTAAAGCGCGCAGCCAGTCGTAGGCATCACCAGTGGAACCAGAGGTGGGATATGAGCGGCCGCCAGTGGCAATGATATATTTATTTGCCCTTAAGGTAGTTCCGTCCCTCAAGACAACTGACTGTATCCGGCCATTATCATCCTCAAGCCTTAGCACCGAGGAACCAGTCCTAATTGTTACTCCATTTTTCTTAGCATGCTCAAGTAATAGCGTCAGCAAGTCATTGGCATTATCGCTCTCCGGAAACACACGACCATTCGCCTCAACTTTCACTTTGAGACCCTTACTTTTAAAAAAGCTAATGACTTCATTTGAGCCAAAGCGGGTAAGGCCAGATAACAACCACTTCCCATTTGCCCCAAAAGCATCAGCGAGAGTGCGCGGGGGAATTTTGTTGGTAAAATTACAACGACCGCCACCAGTCATCAGTAGCTTTACCCCCAAATTATGGTTTTTTTCCAGCAATAGTACGCTCGAGCCAAGTTCAGCCGCCTGTCCGGCTGCCATTAGGCCTGCTGGACCGCCTCCTATTACAATTAAATCGAAATTATTCATATATTCTAAAATAGTGCCCATTTCCTAACCATTTGCATAATATCACATATTCAGAGAGGGCAATAATCAGGAGCCGCTTGACACCTTGACATAATTTCTGTTCTCTGATATAATTAAAGAATCAAAATTATTAAGAAAGGTAGTCGAGCTTCAAAAAAAATAATTTTAAATTATTTATCTATCACATTCACAACTATGAACGGTGTAATAAAAAAGAAGACTGACAAAGGCTTTGGTTTCATTGCTGTTGACGGTCAAGACAAAGATTTATTCTTCCACAGCAACTCTTTAGTAGGTATTTCCTTCGAAGAATTGCAGGAAGGCGACAATGTCACTTTTGAAAGCGAACAGTCCGAAAAGGGACCAAACGCAGTCAACGTACAGCGCGCTTAAATCTCAAACAAAAAAGAACGATAATCTCGTTCTTTTTTGTTTGGAAAAATTGTTACTAATTTAAGCTGCCTTTTTAGCAAGTAATACTCTTTGCCTCGCAACAGCACGCATATCTTCATACTCATCAAACTCATCAACAATCTCTTTGCCAATAATTTCTTCCAATATATCCTCAATGCTAATAACACCAGTATACTCAGAAAACTCATTTACAACCACAAACAGCTTATGCTTTTGCTTTAAGAAAGCGCGTAAGCAGACATCAAGGCTTTCCTGCTCTTCAATGATGTTAATCTTTTTAATCGAAATATCAGAAACACGTTTGTTAATATTTTTTGAGCCGATAATGTCATGGGAATATAAAATACCCACAACTGCATCCTTGTCCTTATCAAATACTGGATAGCGAGAGTAGCCGTGTTTAATGAGGCGATTAATTTTAGCGGTATCAATTTTGTCATTTGGTCCAACGGTAACAACTGATGAGCGCGGCGTCATCACCTCTTTAATTTTTTTATCGCCGAACGTAAAAGCTCCCAGGGCAATACGTTCTTCATCCTGTCTTATCTCCGCCGAGTCATCGTCGGCGTGCTCAGAAATAATTTGCATTAATTCTTTCTTGGAATACACAGTCCTTAGCTCGTCACCAAAAATCTTATCAAGCACCCAGGCAATCGGTCCGGCGAGAGGATACAGTATAAATAGGAATACCTTCACAATCCAAACCACGCGAGCGCCAAGAGACAGCGCAAAACGAGAAAACAGCGCCTGAGGAGCTATTTCGCCCAACAGAGTAATGAGCATCGTTGATACTAACCCAGCGATTAAACCGCTTGTTATTGAGTTTAAGCAAATTGCAATAGCGGCATTCACGGCTACGTTACCAAGGAGGAGCGTAACTAGGAGCAGATTCCCTTCCTTGCGTACCTCATATACCTTTTTTGCATTTTTATCTCCTAATTCTGCTTTCCGTTTTAACTCATGAACACCAAGACTCATTAAGCCTAAGTTGAGCCCAGAGAACAAAGCTGATAGCGTTAGCAACACGCCTGTAATTAGGTAGACCATATAATATAGTTAAATATAATTACTTAAATTTTAGCAGAACATTTCATTTTAAGCCACAGAAACAATGAATACAAATAAAAAAACCATCGAGTAATCGATGGCTATAATGTATTTAGTTAGTCGTTAATTTGCCTGTAAGCAAATTATATGAAGCATACTTATTTTCTTCGCTCCTTCTAAATGAACCGTAGTCACTATAAGTCAGATAGAGCATGTCTTCATCGATACGAATACCGATGATGCTTGGGAAGCCGAAAGGAATAGCTTTATCTGTTATATCGCTCCCTTTAAAGAATAGACTTGAGTTGAATACTCCGACCGCATTGATTGTGCTAACAACCAGCACAACTTCATTTTGTCCGTAAGCATTTATCAACAAACTTGATTCATGCTGCCAGATTTCCTCCTGATCATATAGCAACTTTCCGTAAAGAGTTGCGTTTCCAGGTTCGTTAGAAAGAGTATCAATTATCAGCTGATAACGACTGTCTTCATAAGGAACCTCTTTTAAGGAATCAAACATTTCCTTTGGTCCATTGTCAGTTGCGTCATT
>PHAH01000003.1 GCA_002841655.1 Candidatus Falkowbacteria bacterium HGW-Falkowbacteria-2 | reverse complement strand
ATAATAACCTTATTAATCCTGACAGCCGTGATGGTCTTACCTTATTTCGTTTTTGCTCAGAGTGCGGGCACTGGCACGATTAACACCGAATCAAACGCCAACCCTCTTCAAATGTTGGAACAAGTCGGCACTGGCGGCACTAATGGTTCTGGACCGTATAACGCTGCTAATGAAAATACCTTACCCGAAACTATTGGTACTATCGTAAAAGCTGCCTTAAGCTTATTAGGTATTATTTTTGTAGTATTGATTGTTTACGCGGGCTATAACTGGATGACTGCCTCTGGCAATGAAGAGTCCGTTAGTAAGGCCAAGAAAATATTAACCAGCGCAGTAATCGGCCTGATTATCGTGCTTAGCGCCTGGGGTATATGGACCTTTGTTCTATATAATATTATCTCAAAACTATAATTATGAGAAAAATCATTAAATACTCTTTACCACTTTTAATTACTGCCTTTTTAATAGTACCAGGACTTGTTCTAGCTCAAACTACCACTCCTGGAACCACAAACTATTTAGAGAACATTAGCGGACCCGCAAACGCTATGCAATCTACTGCTCAAATGGGCACCGCCTCACTAAGCTACATGATTTCTACGGTAATAAAAGTCATCTTAAGCATTCTCGGTATCATCTTCCTGGTATTAATGGTCTTCACTGGTTACCGCTGGATGACTGCCTCTGGTAATGAAGAAGCGGTGACGAAAGCGAAGCACACCCTTAAAACCTCAATCATCGGTCTACTTATAATCCTTGCTGCCTACGCCATCACCGCCTTTGTCTTTAGAGAGCTACCAATGACTGGAGGTTCAAGCAACGCTGCGACCGGTAACGTTCCACCAGAAGAATAGAATACGAATATAAAAAATTAAGGCGAGCTTTTTGAGGGCTCGCCTTTTTTTGTTTTGTTGTTCATTTTTACACCTCTTTATTGAGATATAAATGCCAGTGGTAGTTTTTACCCATAATGTATGAGTTACGACTGGCACCACTGCTGATTCGATCGCATCCGGCCGGTTCTCCGCGTACATAGATTTTTCCAATATACTCACCTGGAAGTAAGTATATTTCTCTGTATTGGCCAGGCTCAAGACGGCAGCTTGCTCCGTCAACCCTGCGACCTTCGGCGTCATAGACATAGAAATGGGCGACCGTGTGCTTTGTTGGATTATATATCAACCCAAGATAACCCATAACCGGATCCTTGTCTGCTTGCATCGCGTAGAGTTTAGTAAGATCCGCTTCCTCTCTGCGGAGTTCATTGCTTTGTTTTCTTTGCTTTGCTTCAAGACGACTCATTTCTCTGGGAATTACGTCATCATACGCGTTGTTCAGTCTTTTGACGCTAAATTTTTGCGTAGCCAACTCAAGTTGAGTAATTCTGAAGTGCAGATCCCTTATTAAGGTGTCGTTCCGATTCCCCGCATACTTTGGGGTAGCACGAGCCTCGCTCAACACTTTGTTAATCTCAGCCAGTTGCTTTTTGTACTCGTCTCTCTGTCCAAAAGTTCCAAGGTTAGAGGCTAGGTCGGCCTCGAGGCGTAGTTTCTGGGCATAGAATCCGGCGGTGTCAGGGGTAAAGGTGCTTGATCTCGCGGTAAGATACCTGAGCTGCGCATTTAGTTGCGCTAACTCCTTTCGAGCTTGTTTTAAAGCTTTGCGCTCTTCGCGTGTTTGTTGTGCATTAGCCGTTACTGTGATGAACAACAATGCACCAATTACTGAGGTAATCAGGAGTTTTTTCATGGTTATGGGTGTTTTTTTCGTTGATATTAAATTTTAGGGTACTTTTTGTTTATTCTTAGCTATATTTCGTGATTTTAGCTTCGAACCCTTTATATTATCACATAATCTGTCATATGTCAATAGATTATCCACAGCCCCACCCTTGACTTAATATTCCGGATATGATATAAATATAGGTCGCAAAATCCCACTTATTTGATTATCAATATAAAGTAGGGATTTTTTGTTTGAGTAAATAATCCCACGCTAATATGAAAATCATCAAGATGAGCGAGGACTTAGTGCCTCTTAGTAGACGCCAACGAGAAGTCTTAGGACTGATCGTTGTCTGTGTGTTTCAATTCATGTTTTTCTTCGCCCCAGTCCTAGCGGCTGAGGCTGTAGCTAAAGAAGACGTCGTTAAGATCGGCGTCATGAACAAAAGTGCTGCGTCTCCAATCGTGGCCGCCCTCATCGAGGGAGCTCAGAGTCAATCGGAAACGGCCTTAGAACTACCATATGTCGGTATTAAGCCAGAGCCAGCTCCTGAGTTACTCGAAATCGAGGAGCCAGCAAAGAAGGAGCCAGAATACCGCGTTGTCCGTACTAGTACTCACTCAATGACCGCCTATAACTCCTTAGCTGCTCAAACCGATAGCACTCCTTGTATTACTGCTAATAATTTCAATGTTTGTGAACATGGCATAGAAGATACCGTTGCCGCCAATTTTCTTAAATTCGGCACCAAGATTCGTATTCCAGAACTATTCGGTGATCGCGTATTTGTTGTCCGCGACCGAATGAACAAGCGTTATACTGACCGTGTTGATATCTGGATGCTTGAATACTCCGATGCAAGAAAATTTGGGGTAAAGAGGGCAACTATAGAAGTCCTGGAAGAAGTAGAATAATATTCAAACAATATAAAAACACCCGCACCTATTAATGGCGCGGGTGTTTTGTATATATAATCTTAAAACATTGCAAGGAATCCACGTCGGCGCAGTCTTTTTTCCTTCTTAAGTAAGTTCAAGGTAGTAGGTATGATAGTATCGGGGATTAAAGATAGACTATCAATGCCGGCTGAAACTAAGAATTCAGCAAACTCAGGAAAGTCACTTGGCCCCTGACCGCAAATACCAACCTTACGCTTTCTTTTCTTAGCAACTGCGATTAAGTTTTTAATCATTATCTTCACCGCTTCATTATTTTCATTAGAGACTCCTTCAATTTTTAAACTGCCGCCAGAATCACGGTCAATTCCAAGAATGAGCTGCGTTAAATCATTTGAGCCAATGGAAAAACCATCAAATATATCACAGAACTTATCAGCCAAAATGATATTTGAAGGAATTTCGGCCATGACATACAACTGCAGGCCATTCTTGCCTCGCTTTAAGCCGTTCTTCGCCATTATTTCTTGCACCTTTATACCTTCCTCTACCGTGCGACAGAAAGGCACCATGATTTTGAGGTTAGTTAAACCATATTCATCGCGCACGCGTTTCATGGCCTTACACTCGAGATTAAAGGCGGGTACAAATTTCTTTTCGTAATAACGACTAGCGCCACGCCAACCAATCATGGGGTTAGATTCGATCGGTTCAAACTCTTTGCCACCAATTAGATTGGCATATTCATTCGTTTTAAAGTCTGACAAGCGAACAATTACATCCTTCGGACTGAAGGCGGCGGCTAAGATGGCGACCCCCTGAGCAAGGCGGTCAACAAAGTACTGAGATTTATCACTATAACCAGCTGTGAGCTCGTCAATTTTTATTTTTGCTTCCTTGTCCTGCAATTTAGCGTAATTAATTAAAGCCAGGGGATGAATTTTGATGTAATTATTGATGATAAACTCTAAGCGAGCTAGACCAACGCCGTCGTTAGGGATGAACGATTGCGCGAAAGCCATTTCTGGCTCACCGATGTTCATCATTATTTTTGTCTTTGTCTTTTTTAACCCTTTGATGTCGGTTGTTAATACTTTAAATGGAAGTTTGCCTTCATAAACAAGCCCTTCTTCTCCTTCAGCGCAACTAACCGTGACACTCTTGCCGTTGGTTATGGCGACTGAACCTCGGTTAGTACCAACGACACAGGGAATTCCTAATTCGCGAGATACGATTGCGGCGTGACAGGTGCGTCCGCCCTTATCAGTGACGATGGCGGATGCGATTTTCATGATTGGTTCCCAGTCGGGGTCTGTCATGTCTGTTACTAGTACCTCACCGGGCTTAAAGCTGTGAATCTGTTTCACGTCCATTATTCTGCGTACTTTCCCGGCGCCAATCTTATTGCCAACACTTTGTCCTTTAACAATTATGTGCCCCTTCTTTTCCAACCTAAACTCTTCAACCACATTCAGATTCTTCATACTCTGAACTGTTTCCGGTCGGGCTTGGATAATATAGAGCTCGTTATTTCGTCCGTCTAATGCCCACTCGATGTCCATGGCGCGACCATAGTGTTCTTCAATAACCATCCCCCATTTCGCCAATTGTTTAACTTGAGCATCCGTAATCGACGGTTTTAGGCGATCGGCGGCCGAGACAGGAATATTTTTTACCGGAGATTTACCACCACGATTATAGATCATACGTACCTCTTTCTTTCCAATGGTCCGAGATATAATAGCAAGCGTTGGTTTAAAGACGTAGTATTCATCAGGGTTAACACGGCCCTGAACTATATTTTCACCCAAACCATAGATAGAATTGATAAGGACGGTATTGCGAAAACCAGACTCCGTATCGATTGTGAACATTACACCAGATGAGCCAACATCTGAGCGCACCATTTTCTGGACACCAACCGAAAGAGCGATGGAAAAGTGATCAAATCCCTTATCTTCACGATATGAGATCGCACGGTCAGTGAATAAAGAGGCAATACACTTTTTTACAGCCAGCAATAATTCCTTCTCACCAACAATATTTAAAAATGTTTCTTGCTGACCAGCAAAAGAAGCGTCAGGTAAATCTTCGGCCGTGGCACTTGAGCGCACCGCTACATCCAATGCCTTAACTTTACTTTCAGCCGATAGCTTTTTATAGGCGGCACTAATTTCTTTTTTAAAATCGGTTGGCAATTGTACTTTTAGAATCTCTTCGCGCACCTTTTTCCCATGTGCCATTAAGTTGCGAGTATCCTTAGTATCTAAATCTTTTAAAATTTCTTTAATTCTTTCTTTTAGGCCAGTGCTTTCCAAGAAATAATTGTAAGCCTCGGCTGTTGTGGCAAAACCGTTAGGAACTTTGATTCCTTGAGTCTTTAACTTGCGGTACATTTCGCCCAAGGAGGCGTTTTTTCCCCCAACTGAAGGCACATCTTTTATCGATAGCTCTTCAAAAAAACGAACGAATACGGGCTTGTTCATAAACATTGACTATTAAATATTTTATTACGAAACTATAGAGCCATTATAGCATATTCTTTACTTTATCATAATAATACCATAAGATATTAACGGATACGCATAAAGCGGACGTGGCGAAATTGGTAGACGCACTAGCCTTAGGAGCTAGCGGGGCAACCCTTGAGAGTTCGAGTCTCTCCGTCCGCACATTTTAGTGCTTGCAAATGATATACTTCTTACATAATTTCATACCAGATCCAATACTACTTTCTGTTGGGCCAATAAATATCCGCTGGTATGGATTGATTTTAGCAGTCGCGATGGCGGCCGCCATTGTGACTTCTGTCTATGTCGCTCGTCGACACAAGATTGAGCGCGACCCAATCCTCGATTTATCTATCTGGGTTATTATTGGTGGTTTACTAGGCGCTAGAATTTATGAAATTTTTTTGGAGCTCCCGTACTACCTAACAAGCCCTATTTCAATGTTTAAAATTTGGGAAGGCGGACTGGCTATTCACGGCGGCATAATCGGTGGCGCCCTTGCGCTGTATTTCTTTGCTAAACGATATCACTATAACGCTTTAAAACTGGCGGCAATCATTACCCCAGGACTTGCACTTGGCCAGTCACTCGGACGTTTTGCCAATTGGTTTAATCAAGAATTGTTTGGCTTGCCAACTCATCTTCCCTGGGGTATACCGATAGAAATTACAAATCGCCCTAATGGCTTTGAGCAGTTCCAATACTTTCACCCCACTTTCCTTTATGAAAGTGTCGGCAGCCTAATTCTATTTTTCGGTCTTTTGTATTTAATAAATAGACTCTCTGATTTAAATCATAAGCATCAAGTTTTAGTGGTTTGTGCGTATTTAATTGGTTATTCATTATTGCGCTTTTTCTTGGAGTTTATAAAAATTGATCCCACCCCAATATTATTTGGTTTACGCTGGCCACAAATAGCCAGTCTTATATTTATTACTATTGCCACCACGTGGCTTACTACAACACTAAAGACTAGATAACTATGAAGATCAGCCTATTCCATCGACACAACAACAAGCGAAATCTAATATTGTTATATATTCTAGGAACAATTTTAGCTATAGCAAATGCTTTGCCGGCCTACGTTCAATCGAACTACCTCGGAACGATGTTTTCCATTACCTGGATAAGCATATTCTTTGCGACAGCAAATTTAGTTACTGTTTTTGCAATCATTTATTTTCCGCGCTTGATTAAACGAATCGGGAATATCGCGACCACGGAAATTGTTTTATTTCTCTTTATTCTTTCACTGCTGGGCATGAGTCTGGCGACCAGTTTTGCGACAATTTTTCCGGCATTCATACTTCTCAGTGTGGTTAGCAGTTTGATTTGGATTAATATGGATTTATTGGTCGAGAAGTTTTCCGAAGACGCAACCACCGGACGCACTAGAACCATCTATTTTACCGCTATCAATCTTGGTTGGATTTTAGCGCCAACATTATCTAGTTATTTAGTTCAGCGCGGCGATTACTATTGGGTATTTATAGCAGCCGCTGCCTTCTTGGTGCCATTTTTCGTACTATTAATGAGCTACCGTAAACGATTTACGGATGCCCATAAGTATAAGGTCGTCTCCACCTTTAAAACAATTAAGGGTCTGTGGAAGAATAAAAATCTGAGGGGCATCTACTTTATTTCATTACTTTTGAGTATTTTTTTCAGTAGCGCGGTAGTTTATATTCCAATTTATCTTCATCAAAACCTCGGTTTCTCGTGGGCAGTTCTGGGTGTAATGTTTTCTTTCATGTTACTGCCATTCTTACTGATTGAAATCCCGTCTGGTTATTTAGCTGATAAGTATTTTGGGGAAAAGGAAATGCTTGGCATCGGATTAGGAATAATTATCATTGCTCTATTCTTGTTCTTTGCCGTAAAAACGCCTGATATTTGGATTTGGGGATCCTTACTATTCTTTAGTCGTGTCGGCGCCGCTTTAGTAGAAGCGATGAGGGAATCATACTTTTTCAAGCTCGTAGCAGCCGATGACGTGCCGTTTATAAACTTTTTCCGTACAACCTCTCCGCTTGGATACCTAATTGGAACCGGTTTAGCGGCTGTTGTGCTTTTGTTCTACCCCCTTGAATATCTTTTTATCTTTATTGCCCTATTAATGTCCTCTGGTTTCCTATTCCTGTATATAATCAAGGATACTCGCTAATATTTGACTACTCTTAAAAAATCTCTTATTATTGACCTAAGGATGAGCGCGGGTATCGTATAATGGTTATTATATCAGCCTTCCAAGCTGAGGATGACGGTTCGATTCCGTTTACCCGCTCATAACAAAAAAACAGCCGATTTACGGCTGTTTTTTAGTATTTTCCAAATTCGTATTTAACAATCTTTTTCCGTATTGGCCCTCTAATGATAAAGTATATTCCGCCAATAAACCATTTCCAGAGAACCGGAATAACACCTTCTTTATCCAGGCGGCGAACGGAGAAGTATAGAAATGTACTTGCAATCATACGATACCTACCCACCCCAGCTAAGCGCTTGATGTAATCGTAATCCTCACCGATAAAAATCGTTTCATCAAAACCATTTATCTTGTCATGTGCACTTTTCGAGGCCATGATTCCAACCCCAACTGAGGCTGGGAAGAAAAACTGACCAAAAAAGCTTATAGTGCGATAGACAGGTTCAAATATGCGATAAATGCGCTTTGGTGAATTAAATTTTAGATAGAACCCCGCGGCACTTAGTTTTTTCAACCTAAACTCATCATAGGCAGCTGGAACAAAATAATCTGGTAATAGGGTATCGGCATCCAAAAACATAATTGTGTCACCCTTTGCAACCTTGGCGCCTATGTTCCTCTGCCTGGCTGGAGAGCGGCCCTCGTCTTCTACAACCCTACATCCAGCACTAAGAGCAATACTAACAGTTTTATCTTCAGACTTACCATCAGAAACAATAATTTCATAATCAGAAAAGACCTGCTTCTTGATGCTGGCGAGAAGCAGGGGTAAATACTTTTCTTCGTTCAGTGTTGGTATGATTATGGATAACATAATTTACTAGAATAGGGTGCGCGCTAATTCCCAAAATGAAGGATCGTCGTGCTTATACTGCCAATACCACCACTCCACTCCCCACAGATAGGCTTTCTTGAATTTTGTCTTGAGCGCATAGTTTAAATTGCCTTTAAACTGGTCGACATTAAAAGAATAGTCAGCTTCATTTTTCGATAAATAGATTATTTTTCCTTGAGGAACCCACGGCTCAGCCTGTAATTCGGCAATAATCCTTTTCTCCGGCGCAATACCTGCTAACCAGGCTTTAAGAGGATAAAACCAAGCAGGAATTGGGTAGCGCAGATAGCCAATAGCTGGGTTCCAGATGACGCGATACATCGTAGTTCCGAATATGTCGCCATACTTAGACTCCTTGCGCCACATATTGAGCTCTCCAGGACCAGAAACGATAATAGGCCGCTCATCTAATGACCGCACCAGCTCAACTTCACGAGCAAAGAACTCTTCATCACTGGGCGGACAGATACCAAAGGTGTTTAGGAACGGCTCATTCTCAACCTGCCAATACATGATTGCTGGGTTGTCCTGATATCTTTTAACAGTTTTTTCGAGCATGTGCAAGGTGTCTTCCTGAATCTCAGCGATACTCTCTTGATTCGTCCAGGCAGGAGCGTGGCATTCTGGCCAACGGGGTAAGCGCCAACCAATGTTTATAACAAAGTGTACATCTCGTTTTAGCCCCTCCGAAATCATATAATCATAGTCGCTGTAGTCAAATACTCCTTTTTCTTTTTCGATCTCATCCCAATAAATTGGTAGGCGCAAATGCTTAACCTGCAGGTCATCTAGAATTGCAATGTATGTTTCACGCCAATTCAACCCAATTTCTTGCGCATATTTTTTTGAAAAAGTGACACCAAAAAATTCAGGGTTCCGTTCAATTACAATATTGTCTCGACTATAATTGAAAATCTTCATGATTAAAACTAGGCTCACAATTAACACTAAAAGAACGAGCCAGATTATTTTCATTTTTAAATTCATACTGCTAAGAGATATAAGCCGACGCCGATGAATAAGATTGCTATGCCTTTTTGGGTTAATGCGCGCCAGCAAATATCTTCTTTTAGTATTTGTGGCTTAAAGGCAGTGACCACCGCGCCCAAAACAATAATCCAGGCATATTGAACGCCCTGTAAGGCGTTAACGAGTGCTACTGGACCAAGATAAACAGCATAGTTTTGCAGAACAAAACCAAGAGCCCCTACCACCTGATTACCAACAACCAAGCTTTGATTGCGTTTTCGCCCGGGTTTGCGAGCAAACAAGGCTTTTATTTCATATCGAGCTTGCGCTGACGTCAACAGGAGCGAAGCAAAAATAGCGGCACCTAAGCGCATCCACAGAAAAGCGCTTAAGAAAGACTGATCTTGATACACATATTTACTACCGACAAAAAATAGTGAATACGCTAGGCCCGAAGCAAGCGCTAAGGCGATGCTCGTTTTAGTTGATGGTCTTTCAGTCACTTGCCCCACTATCTTGGTCCAAAAACTAGGTTTTCTGCCAGGCAGCATGGCCACCACCGCGACGCCTGCGATTAAGAAAATTATAGCCAGCAATTCTCCGGAGGGCATTCGATCACCAAGAATAAAATAAGCAAGCGGCAGAGTAAAGACAGGTGTTGACCCGCCAATAATTACCAAAGCTCTTGATGCCTCGCCTCTTCTTAATGAGGCAAATAGCAATAGTAAGGCGGTGGCAAAAATACCTCCTAATATTAAGTTGTAGAAAAGTCCAACCCAACCTGGCCATTCAAGCACCCAAGGAGCGGCCACAAAAATTGCTGCCCCTAAAACACAGGCTACGAAGGTGTAAGCGCGAGCACTACCCAATACTTTTTCCACCAGGAACTTATCAACCAAATTGGAAATAGCTAATAAAAAATAGGCGGCAATAGCGACAACAATCCAGCTCATAGATTTTCATTAAACAATGCTTTTTTAATATTCCTCACGCCGTTTCTGGGTGCGTTAAGAAATGCATTGAAAGCAGCTCTGGCCAACCTTCCGTCTCGACGCCAGTCCAGTAACCACTCAGCAACATATTCAGGGTCTGGACTATCAAGCCCAGCTCCAATTGATATCAACCACTCACGGTTAAAATGTTCCTGTGATCCAACTGGCTCAGACATGATTATCGGCAACCCTAAGCCAGAGTAAAAGCTCAGCTCTGATGGTTTTGTCCACAACACATCAGTTTCACGCAAACACTCATTAAACTGACGGAAGTATTCCATCTTTTGAGGATGGTAAATAATGCGGACATTCTCGTTATTTTCTAAACCTAGTTCAGCTACCGCTGTAGTGAAGTGCGAATTTACATCTTCACGGGCACCAGCAATTAAATTCAGCTTTATTTTTCCCTCCTTAATGTGTGACTGTAGTTTCTTCAGTATCTGGCTACCAATTTCTCGCTGCGCACCGGCCCCACCAACAGCAAAAGTAATAGTGAGTGGTCGACCAGATTCAGCCGGCAAGTCAAGATTATTCTTTAGATAATTTTCATACGTTTTTCGAAAAGCGTTCAGTGGATCTAATGAAACAATTCGTTTCCCTAAATCGTCTCTTAATATTTCATCATTCTCACCAATATTCTCTAGTGGTAAAGGAAAGCCAGTGACAATAATATTGTTAGCAGGCACACCATACATTTTTAGACGCTCACGTCCTCTTTCATTTGGAGCGAAATATTTAATTCGACTGTTCTTTGGATCAATTGGTGCCCAGGCGCGCGAAATATCAGCATCACAAACAATACAGTAGATGTCGCCAGGATAGTTATAGTATTCAGCGCCGTATGCGGCCACAAAAAAGCTTGTGACAAATGGTAATGGTTCTTTTGCTAACTCCGAAATTAAACCACGACTAACTCCTTTCTTGATTGCACCGAAAAACATTTTTTGCTGTGTGGTCATTGGCGATAAATCACGACGGGGATAAAACTTATCAATCTGTTGAAAATAGTCCATGGCTTTAAAAACTAAAGAACCAGCCACGGGGATGCGTTTGAAGTAAGAAATTTTTTCGTAAGTTTTTTGAGAATTCAACCAATAGGATTTTTCCCAGCTTTCAATATTAGTGTAATCATTCAAGTTAAGCGCACCTTCACGACTAAACTCAAGCAACGGATAAACCGCGCGTTGGTGGCCATAGCCCATGTCTACAGCGACAAGATGGATCTTATTATTCATAGATTCAATTGACGTTACTTATAACACCTTCATTATACTATAAAAAAATCGCCCCTGAAAGGGCGATTTTCTTTATTTTTATTTTACCAGCTCATGTTTTTTCGTTTCTTGTTGCTGTATGTATTGATAGGCGGATAAGGCTGCGACGGTTGCTTGTCCCATCGCAATTGTTATCTGTTTATATTCACTATGGACCACGTCCCCGGCTGCAAATAGTCCAGGTGTTTTTGTTTCCTGCTTATCATCTGCCAATATCTGTCCTTGTTGATCGCGCTCTACAAAATCACGCAATAAATCGGTACTAGCAATCCTACCAATTTCCACAAATACGCCATCTAATGGCAAGTTAACTATTTCTTCTTTGGCATTTTTGTACACTAAGAATTCCACTTTGTTTTCTCCTTTGATTTCCAGTGTTTGCGCCTCTGTTAACACCTCTATATTTGGTCTTGCCTGTACTTCTTTTACTAAAGCGTCAAATGCTTTAAAGGCACTTCCACGCACGACTAAATATACCTTGGCTGCGATTTTAGACATGACTTCCGCCGCATCGAAGGCTGAGTTACCACTACCAACAACCGCCACGGTTTTGCCTTTATACAAGGGACCATCACAATTAGCGCAGTATGAAACACCACGACCGCTTAACTCCATTTCTCCGGGAACTGATAAGCGCCGTGGCGCCAAGCCCATGGCAGCAATAACCGTCTTTGCCTCAAAAGTTCCAGCCGGGGTTTCAACGACAAAAATTCCGTCTTCTCGTTTTTGGACACTAGTTACCTCTGTATTTTTTATTTCGACGCCAGACTTAATTGCGTGCTCGTTGAACTTATCGATCAACTCAAAGTTGGTAATAGTAATAAATCCAGGATAATTCTCAATTTCACTTGCCCAGATTATCTGACCACCTGGTTCTTTGCCGATTATAAGGGTTTTCATTTCGCGTCTCACCGCATAAATTCCAGCAGTGATACCAGCCGGCCCTTGGCCAATAATAATAGTGTCGTACATAATTTATTATAATGTTATTTTCAGTATTGATATTATACTGTTTCAATTATTAAAAAGCAAAATATAGGAATTAGCTAATACTACACAAAAAGTCGCAATATATACTAACATTAGCTAATATTTGATTGTTCTTCGTGGAACATTCGATGTTGTATCCCTCTTTTAACTGTACAGGACCATTTATACTTCTTACTAGGTGCTTACATGAGTGTGGTACCGTATAATCAATTGTTCCACAAAGAACATTCTAAATTAATTACACAAAATCCCATCTCTTAAATAGTCTCGCTATACTATATTACTCAAGATACAATGAGTTAGATATTGGAAGTTTAAAATTGCATTATCGGCAATAATCCAACGTGGTTGTTTAAATTGTTCTACAAAGAACAAGTATGAAGAGGTTGGCCACGTTAATAATATGTACGTGCATTAACTTTGATCAGAATGTTTCGTCGGCAGAGAATTTTCTGATTTTGTATAAATATGCGGCACTACAACAATATAATTTAGGAAGAATATTGTTCTACGAAGAACAGTTCGCGTAGAGATTAGTTAGACTAATGATGTATACGTGCAATAACTTGAGCCCCAGAATGCTTCATCGGAGAGGATTTCTGATTTATGTACAACAATGTGTGCACATGTATCACCAAAAATTATCATTTCAACTTATACAATACTAAAATTTTAGGATATTGTTCTACGAAGAACAATTAAATTCCAATATAGTAACCTTGTTAACAAAAAAGAAGGTAGTAATTACCTTCTTTTACTGTGGACCATAAGGGACTTGAACCCTTGACCTCTTCCATGCCATGGAAGCGCTCTAGCCAACTGAGCTAATGGCCCAAAATGTTCTGTGTGGAACAATGGATTATCCTAAGTACTATATTATTACAGATTTGTCAATAGGCATACAGGTGCCCTCGCCAGGAATCGAACCTGGATCTAGAACTTAGGAGATTCTTGTTTTATCCATTAAACTACAAGGGCGAGGTCAAGAATAATAATAACCGAAACGTAATTTTTTTACAACCCTTTTACCTCTAGTCTTATTATAATAACATTAAATAAATTTTTGACAACTTACGAATTATATACTAAAATGTAAGCAATTATAATTAACAACTCAATTATTACTGCCTTTTAAATTGAACATCCGTTTCGTTGGAGGACCGGATTATTTAAATTTATGTTTAGCAAAGACAACAAACTCGAGCGTCTTAAAGATGCCGAAACAATTATCGGCGCCTCAATTCGCGTCAAAGGTAATTTTAATGGCAAGGGAGACATTGTTATTGAAGGTTTTCTAGAAGGAAGCTTAAAGACCGAAGCAAATGTGTTTATCGGTGAGAAGGCTCGCGTTAACGCCAACGTGGAGGCAAATGAAGCTTTAATCAACGGCGAAATCAGCGGTAACATCAAAGCTCGTCGCTATCTAGCGATTGGTAAGACTGCTAAAATTGCAGGTGATGTCCAATGCGGCGAAATCTCAATCGAACGTGGCGCATCAATTACTGGCCAAATTATTGTTTCCGCATCGGATGCCAAGCGCGTTGATAAAAAAATTGAAACCGTAGAAGAAGCTGAATAGCGCTTAACAGCCGTATGAATGCATACATTTACGATGACTATTTAAATAAAGGCCGTTATCGCCGCGCGCTGAACCGTATCGAGATCAGGCTAACTGACCTTGGCCTTAACGGCAAGATCATTCGTTTAGGCTCCATTAAAAATGTCCGTGACGTCATTCAGGCTGAGATAAAGAATGGTATAAAGAATATTATTGCTGTCGGTAACAACGAAACTGCAAATAAAGTTATCGGTGCGATGATTACCAATAAAGCCTACGGATTTTTTCAAAAGGATGTCTTGTTTTCCATTATTCCCATAGGAGACAACAATTCAATTGCCACTTCGCTTGGTATAAAAAAAGAAGAAGATGCTTGCAACATCTTGCTTGCGCGACGCATTAAACAAATAGACATTGGTGTTGCGGGAAATAATATTTTTTTAAACAAGGCTGAAATTACAAGTAGCAATGCAAAGGTGAGTATTGACGAAGACTACACACTTGAATTAACCAAAAAAACTACAGTGAAAATTGTTAACCTTAATGATGATCTTGGCTTATTCTGCAAAGACCGCATCGATCCATATGACAATCATTTAAATCTAGTTATAAGTGGGCGCGGTGAGGACAACACATTCTTAACAAGTAACAACATAAAGATTTCTGGAGAAGGCGAACTGATACTTGATGGCTCTGTCGCGGTGCCTTTGCCAGCTGAGGTTGGCATTATACCGCAAAAGATTAATGTAATAGTGGGAAAAGAAAGAGGATTTATATAAAAAACCGGGTGATACCCGGTTTTTATAATGATTATTTATTGTATGATTTGGCCCTCAATTGTCGGTGGGTCATTTTTTGGTTGCTTCCGTGCCATCACCACTTGTTGCAAAACGGTGAGTAATGTTATGACTAACCAGTAGAGGGTTAGCCCTCCCGGAAGAGTGATGCCGATGAAAACAGTCAGGGCTGGCATAAAGTAAACCATTTGTTTACTCATAATTGCCGCCATGTTTTCATCTTTGGCGCCCTCGCCGCCGGTCTTTACATCAACCTTCTTAGCCATCATCATTTTTGCCTGCCAGAATTGCGCTGCGCCCGCTAACACTGCGAGATAGATATTTGGCTTAGACAAATCTAAAAAATTTAATAGAAAAGGATGAATAACTTCTGGTCTAGCGATAAAGGGATATAGCATTTCAAAGTTATTATCAAGCCCTTTACGTAACACCTGATAAACCGCAATGAAAAATGGCAGTTGCAGTATTAAAGGCAGACAGGATGAAAAAGGATTAATCTTGTGCTCCTTGTAGAGTGCCATCATCTCCTTGCCCATTTCTTGCTGATTACCTTTATGTTTTGCTTTGAGCTCGTCAATCTTTGGCTGAAGCGTTTGTAGTGATTGTTGAGATTTAATTGATTTTCTCGATAACGGCCAAAGAATTAATTTGATAATGACCGTTAATAAAATAATTGCTAGCCCAAGATCCTGAAAAGTAACAGAATCGTAAAGGAATACAAGTAGATTAAAAATCGGCTGATAGAAAATCGTGTTAAATAGATAGATCATAAATTGTTTATTTTAATGGGTCTTCGCCCCCCTTATTAAAAGGGTTGCATCGCAATACTCGCCAAGCTGCCTTTAACGAGCCTTTAATTGGTCCATACTTCTCAATTGCCTGAATACTATAGTTTGAACAAGTGGGGTGGAAACGACAAAAACCATATGGATGCTTGTACTTAAACAAGCCATGATCGGGAGATAGTGTTTTTTGGTAAACTTTAATCAAGGAAACTAAAAAATTGCCGATTACATCTGAAACCAGCTTTAACATATGGTTATTTGCTTATTTTAGCGAACGTATCGAGAATTTCCTTTCTAAGCTCAGTAATTGTTGCTTCTTTTATTCCCGGTAGAGCAATTATAACACAATCAGATGGAATTGATAACTTCGCCTGTTCCTCTTCTAATATGGTGTAGATACGGCGCTTCAGCACATGGCGCTTAACGGCACTCTTCTCAATCTTTATACCTAATATTACACCAAATCTTGAGATATCTAGGCCATTCTTGCGGATTTTAAAGCCTAAAAACCGCCCGTATATACTACGGCCGGTCTTAAAGGTATTTTCGTAATCTTTGTCGAGAGATAATTTGTATTTTCTTGGCAACATGGCGAAAAGCCAGCTATTTAGATAATACTTCGCGTCCTTTGTCGCGGCGGCGCTTCAAAACATCGCGCCCATCCTTGGTACTCATGCGTTTCAGGAACCCGTGCTTCTTAGAGGCGCGTTTCTTATTCGGTTGATACGTTCTTTTGGGCATAATACATTAATTCTAAATAATTATAACTAACATAACACTAATATTTTAAAAGGTCAACAATCTAGCGCTAAATAGTTATGCACTTATTATAAACACCTTTTAAACACGCTTCTGGCTTGTTAGCCCAGTATTTATACATTATAATAGAGGAACAAACAACAGGCTTATGAATAATGATCAAATCTGGCAAGCGACTTTGGGTGAGTTAGAAATTAATCTTTCCCGAGTGAATTTTGTTACGTGGTTCAAAGATACCTTTCTATCTTCTTTTGAAGATGGACGGGCTATTATTTGTGTTCCAAATGCATTTGTAAAAAAATGGCTCGAAGAAAAATATCATAAGAACATCGTAAACTCTTTAGAAAATATTACCAAACATAAATTACACGAGATTATATATAAAATTGAGTTAAGACACGGCACTGCTAATGGTGGTCAAATTGCGCGCACTATAAAAACGCCCGATAACGCTAATACGGAATCAAAAATTGAGACTCCAGAAACCACCATAAAAACCGTTGCCGCAAACCGCTTTGGACTTAACCCAAAATACGTCTTCGAGAATTTTGTCGTCGGACGCGGTAATGAATTAGCACATGCTGCTTGTCGCGCCGTGGTAAACAATTTAGGAAAGGCCTATAACCCATTGTTTATTTATGGCGGTGTTGGTTTGGGCAAAACCCACCTATTACAAGCGATAGGTAATGAGGTTGCAAAACACACCGATAAAATCCTCTACGCTACCAGTGAGAAATTTACGAATAATTACATTCAAGCAGTTCAAACTGGAAAAGCGAAAGACTTTAAGAATATTTATCGTAACGTAGACCTCCTATTAGTTGATGATGTTCAGTTTATGGGCGGAAAAGACGGTACTCAGGAAGAATTTTTTCATACATTTAACGAGCTACAGCAAGGAGATAAGCAAATAGTCATGACTTCAGATCGCCCACCGAAATCTATCCCCGCGATTGAAAAAAGATTGATATCGCGTTTTGAATCGGGCATGGTGGCTGATGTTGGTAAACCTGACATGGAAACAAAGATAGCAATTTTAGAGCGTAAATCAATTGAAAAAGGCTTTCCTCTGGATAAGGATGTCTTAATATACATTGCCAACAACGTTCAAAATAATATTCGCGAACTTGAAGGTGCATTAAACAAAGTCGTTGTAATTCATCAGTTAAGCAACTCTGTACCAACCTTAAAAAGCGTTCGTAACGCTTTAAGTGACTACGTTTCTAGCTTGCAGGCCAAATCATTAACCGCTAAAGAGATTATTGAGGCCGTCTCCCGTTTTTATGAGATCAGTCTAAAAGAAATAGCTGGTAACAGCCGCCGCAAAGAACTAGTTGGACCAAGGCAGGTGGCCGTTTACCTTATTCGCGAAGAATTGAATTCCTCTTACCCAAGCATCGGACAAGAAATGGGTGGCAGAGACCACACCACCGCCATGCACGCTTATAATAAAATCTTAAAAGAGGTTAAGGAGAATGATAATGAAAAACTTAAGCAAGATTTAGAATCGATTAAGCAGTTATACGCGAATCCTTTATACTAATTATCTGTGGACTACCTGTTAGCAAACACCCTTTACGTTGTGTAAACTGTTGTGACTTAGAGTTTAATCAATAGTTGATAAACGACACTTATGCAATCGTCCCGAAATCTATCCACCTACAAAACACTTAGATACACCGCCCACACAGAGGCTAAATCACAGCCGTTTATATCTAAAAATAGCAAAGGAATAGCTCAATCTTAAATTGTCCCCACCCCTTATTGTTATTATTTATTAAATATATATAAATTATATAATATAATATATATGAAATTCATCTGCTTGCAGGAGAACTTAAAAAAAGGATTAGCAGTCGTTAGTCACATAAACAATAAGAACATAAATTTACCCATTCTAAATAATATCCTTATAAGATCAAATGAGAGTGGTCTTGAGTTAGTAAGTACAAACCTAGAAATAGGTATCACTCATCAGCTAAGAGCTAAGGTTGATGAACCAGGGGAAACAACGGTTGATGCTAAAATCATCAGTGACTACGTTAATCTTTTGCCAGCTGAGAAGGTTGAATTTGATGAACGAGACGACGAAGCCTCCCTTAAGTGTGGTAATTACAAAACAAAGATTAAAGGAGAGTCTGCTAAAGAGTTTCCATTAATACCAGTTATTGATAGAGCAAGGTATGCGGAGTTTAATATTTTTGATTTTAAAAAGGCACTAAGCGGCGTTGCTTTTGCGGTGGCAAATAATGACAACCGTCTTGAGCTGTCAGGGGTGCTGTTTGAATTTAATGAAGAGAACCTAACTTTAGTCGCAACTGATAGCTACCGTCTCTCAGAGCGTAAGCTAGCGGTAAAGGGTGGAAATATAACTGAGGGTAGAGTTATTGTCCCGGCACGAACAGTGCAGGAAATACTGCGTATCATTTCTGGAATAAGTGCTGATCCACAGTCAATCGAATCTGATGTACTTAAAATCTACCTTGCTGACAATCAAATATTGTTTACTTTAGACTCGGTTGAGCTGATATCTCGCCTCATTAATGGTCAATATCCAGACTATAAGCAGATTATTCCCGATAAGTATAAAACAGAGATGAGCGTGAAAAGACAGGATTTAGTTAGGGCTTTAAAAGCATCCTCGATTTTTTCCAGGGCCGGTGTGCATGATATCTCACTTGTATTCAAAAAGGGATTGGTTAATGTTTTTTCGTCTTCTGGTCAGAGCGGCGAAAGTTCAATCGATTTAAACGGGGAGTTAAGCGGCGAGGATAACGACATAACCATTAATTATCGCTATCTACTCGACGGATTGAATATAATTGAGAGTGACTCAGTTAATATTAAGATTATTAACAATAATACGCCTTGTGCGGTTAGTACAACCGACGATGATAATTATCTCTACATCGTCATGCCTATTAGAAACTAGAAATTGAATTACAAAAAAAAGCCACTGGTATCAGCGGCTTTTTTATTTCTTTAATACTATCTTACCAGATTAATATTTAAGGCGGTGGTATTACAATTACCAACATCATCGCAGGCAGTGGCTGTTAACTTGTGGTAGCCGTTCTCAAGACCGTCAAGTGCTACATTTATTTCTGATTCCGAGCCACCACTGGCTAAGGCGCTTTCGTTTAACCAGTACTTAATTGTTTTAACGCCGCGAGGTGCACTAGCGTTAACCTTAATTAATATAATATTGGACGTAACCAACTCGCCTTCGATTGGCGATACAAAACTAATTGTTGGCGTGTTTTCTGGTTTTACCTGTTCCGCATTATCAATTAATTCTTGGTTTGGTGCTTGATTATTTTTTTCGGCCCATTTACGAACAGCCTCTTCCCATACTAGATACTGAGGGTCGGCTTCGGGGGATTCGGGTTCGGGACCGAGCGGATCTTCGCGGTTAACATAATGCAGGATAGAGTGATGGTTAAAGGCTTCCACCTCTTGGCGTAACTCATCTGGCGTATCACTGCCAGCTGGTAGGCCGGTAGAAATATCAACAATGATTTTACGTGACACAGCCAGGTCGCCATCAATAGCTGCTTTACCGGTTTTTGCTCCATCCCAAGGGTTAAAAGTTTCTACTGGAGTTTCTCCTAAGGCGCGCTTCATAAACTCATTCCAAATTGGAGCAGCCACAACACTACCGTCAGCGCCGCTGCTCATTTTGGAATTGTCTGTATTACCCACCCAGACGCCCGCTACGAGCGAGGGGGTGTAACCTATCGTCCAAGCATCTTTATAGTCGTTGGTGGTACCTGTCTTGGCTCCTACAGGGCGACTACCAAGCGTCAGTGTGTTCCTTGCACCGAAGATGTAGGCGCGAGCATCATTATCACTTAAGATGCTATTTATTTTACGCGCTGTTTCAGTGGTTAGAGCTCGACTTTCTTTTTGTTGGTATTCTTCTAGCAACTTGCCATCCTTGTCTTCAATTCTCAGAATATAGGATAGCTCATTCACCTTACCCTCACGCGCAAAGGCGCTATAGGCGTTGGTATGTTCAAGTAGTTTAATTTCACCTCCGCCTAATACCAAGGCTAATCCGAAGCGGTCACGGTCTGAAAGAGTGCTATAGCCAAGGTTGTCTGTAAGGTTTAGTACTTGATTTATTCCAGCAAGATAAATTGCTTTAACCGCTGGGATATTTAAGGAGCCAGCTAAAGCTTGACGAATGGTGACCGGTCCATGTTCACGGCCATTATAATTCTGAGGAGTGTAGGGGTTGCTTGGGTCGGTCGAGAAGTTGGTAATTACATCATACAACTTAGTATCAGGAGTATAGCCCTGTTCAAATAAGGCCGCATACACAATTGGCTTTAAAGATGAGCCTGGCTGGCGAGGTCTGTCGGCCACGTTTACTTGTCCTTTAATTTCATCATTAAAGTAATCACGTGAACCCACTAACGCTAGGACCTGCCCAGTTTTCGGATCAATAGCAACAAGAGAGGCATTATCGGCGCTATATTTCTCTTCGTAATTTTCTGTTTTTTCTTTTATCACTTCTTCAGCAAATTTCTGCTTATTCCAATCAAGGGTGGTATAGATTTTGAGGCCACCACGCTCAACTTCGCTTTCACCATATTTCTCTGAAAGTATTTGTTTTACCATCATGACAAAGTGCGGAGCATTAATACTTGTTTCTGCTTGTTGGAAGGTAAGCTCATAACTTTTAGCAGCGTCTCTTTCCGCTTCGCTGATATAACCCTGCTCAGCCATTAAGGTGAGAACATA
This sequence comes from Candidatus Falkowbacteria bacterium HGW-Falkowbacteria-2, assembly GCA_002841655.1. GTDB lineage: Bacteria > Patescibacteriota > Patescibacteriia > Patescibacteriales > UBA12465. The sequence continues at coordinate 2,796 of PHAH01000003.1, read as the reverse complement.
GTCTTTGCGGCCAAGGAGCGTGTCCTTGTTGGGTCCATAGGGTGAGTAACGGCTTGGTGTTTGGATGAGAGCGGCCAATAAAGCTGATTCAGCTAGATTAATATCGCGGACACTCTTACCGAAATATTTTTGGCTAGCCGCCTCAATACCATAAGCGTTAGAACCGTAAGGTATTTCATTTAAATACATCTGAAGCACCTCGTCTTTAGAGAACTTCTTTTCGATGCGTTGCGCTAAGACAATTTCTTTTATCTTTCGAGTAACTTTTTTTTCAGAAGTTAGAATGGCATTCTTCACAAACTGTTGGGTTAAAGTCGAGCCACCGGCACGGCGGTTATACATTACGTTAGTAATTAGGGTGCGGAACATTGCCCAGACACTGAAGCCACCATGCTTATAGAAATTCTTGTCTTCAATTGCAATAGTTGCATTCTTAGCATTATCAGGAATTTCATCAAGACTCATTAAGGTGCGTTTTTCGTCACCATGAATTTCATAGAGAATATTTTCGCCGCTACGGTCATAAATCTTTGTGCTCTGGGCAACATCACGATCGATAAGCTGATTAGGTTCAGGAAGATCACGAGAGACCCATGCTACAAGAATAAAGGCGGACAACAAGCCCAGTGAGGCAATAATAACACCAGTCAGGAGAAGCTTCTTCTTCCAACCAGTTTTCTTTTTATTCGAATCCTTATTTCTCCAGAACTCGGCTTTTGGAGATGAGACAGTTTTTAATTTTGGTATGGGCATAATAATTATTTACAATAATGCTTAGCTGCTTTTTCAGGTAGGACTGGATTAATGATTAAACCAGAACCTAATTCTACTCCAGCCCAGATATTCATTCGTGGCTGAACCTTTAAATAAAAATGTTGATTATCATTATCGATATCGTTGTGGGTAAAGAAATTAAAATCACAGTCTAGGTTTTTTAGTTTGGAGGCAATGTTTTTTAGGGCTTTAGCAAGAGAATTAACCTCGGACTTTTTTAGCAGAGCGATATTATCAACATGTCGTCGAGTTATAATCCAAACTTCATAAGGAAAGGCTGAAGCAAAGGGGCAGAAGGCAACAATGTTTGAGTCACTATAGATTTTTAGATCACCGTTTTCTTCTTGTTTACTTAAGTCACAATACGGACAACGGTTGCTATCAGCTTTTAAGATTGCCACCCGTTTACGCTCCTCGATAATATCAGGAGGTAAAATCGTGGAGGCAAAAATCTGAGAATGGATATGTCTTAAGGACGCACCTGCTGCTTTTCCTTGGTTTTTAAAGCAAAGAATATATTTTATTTTCTTGTCTCGCATCAGTTTTTCACTTCGGACCTGATAAAGCTTCAAAACTGCCTCAATCTGTTTTACACTCAAATCAGAAAAATTTTCGAGATGAGTAGGAGTATCAATTACAACCTCTTGAAACCCGTATGCTTGCTTATTTTCAGCAGACATTACCGGAAATACGTTCTTTATTGAAGCAGCCTGCCACTTTCCAGATGTTGGTATTTGATCAACAATTTTGCTTTTTGGAACACTACTAAAACAAAAAGGGCAATCAGTAGATTTGTCTTTTTTGGTATCATTAGGTCTTTTTTCGCGATCAGGCGCAAAAATCACACTCTGTCCCGAAAGAAGGTTATAGCGTATTTGGGCTTTTTTGCTCATAATATGTATATAATAACAACCATATTATAACAGACTTTTTCCTATAATGAAAAAGACGAAAATAAATCACAATAGCAACTAAATCATAAGAGTATTGAAATTTTGTCAATTACCCTATAATCTGTAGATAGAAAAAAACATATGATAACTAGCTCACAAAACACTCTCATAAAAAACATCGTCAAACTACGCAAAGCCAGGGCGCGCAAACAACAAGACTTGGTTATTGTTGATGGTTTAAGGGAAATTAAGGTCGCCTTTGACTATGGTTTTGAGTTTGTAGAACTACTACACTGTCCGGACCTAAGTTCAGAGGAATGGAAACAAGCACCAATTACACCAACCCCAGTGAGTCTTGAAGTTTTCAAAAAAGCCGCCTATGCCGACAATCCCAATGGTTGGTTGGCCTTAATTAAGCCACGCTATCGCCAGTTAGAAGATTTAAAACTAAAAGCCAACCCTCTTGTCTTAGTTTTAGAGGCAGTGGAGAAGCCGGGAAACCTCGGCGCCATGCTCCGTACGGCATATGCCGCAAATATTGACGCGGTTATTATTAACAACCTTCAAACCGACTTCTATAACCCCAACGTTATTAAAGCTAGTTCTGGCCATGTGTTTAGTGATCAAGTTGCTATCGCCGATGAAGCGGAAACACTCGCTTGGCTAAAAAAGAACAAAATTAAGGTACACGCGACCAACATAACAGCGGCGACTCCGTATACCGACGTTAACTGGTCTGAAGGAGCGGCTATTATCATGGGCACAGAAGCAACCGGTCTAAGTGATTTTTGGATAAAAGCGGCCGACAAGAATATTATCATTCCAATGCAGGCCGGAATAGACTCCCTAAATGTTTCCGTTAGTGCCGCCATCATCGTCTTCGAGGCGAAAAGGCAACGTGACTCGAGTAATGGGGCTAATATTAAGAAGAAATAATTTAATTGACAGTCAGTTTTTTATCTAGTATTATCAAATTGATAAAGGGAGCGCCCATAGTTCAATGGATAGAACACCAGCCTTCTAAGCTGGTTACGTAGGTTCGATTCCTACTGGGCGTACGTTTAATTAATTCATTAATTCAATTATATATGGAAAAGAAAGCTGTAAAGCCTAAGGCTGCTGCAAAGCC
>PHAH01000002.1 GCA_002841655.1 Candidatus Falkowbacteria bacterium HGW-Falkowbacteria-2 | reverse complement strand
TCCGGGAACATTGGCGTGACCATGCACTGAATCAATGCCGTATAATATCGGAATCTTCAAACGCGTCTTTTCAGCATGTGATTGAAAATCAAGCACCATCGCCTGCCAACCAGCTGGCGAGTTATTTTCCGGATGTGAACCGCCGCCACTTAAAATGGCGCCAATATTGTAGCTCACTAAATCATCCTTATTACTTAACGCCGTTCTCTCTACCAAAGAAAGTTGACCAATTTTCTCCTGCAAAGTCATGCGGCTGAGTAAATCATCAAGTCTTTCTTCGACGGGCAATGAAGCATCATGATATTTTGCGTCACTTAAGTCGCAAATAACGGTCTTATCGTCACAAAAGTACATCAGCTCCTCCTTAGCTGTTTGGCGATACAACCAAAGAGACAGTAGTGCCACGACAACTGTCAGTAAAATGAAATTAAAATATTTTGTCTGCTTCGCCATATAGTTTTTCACTATTAGTTTTCAAATTCAGGATAAGTGTAGTCTATAATCTCTTTTCCAGTTTCTTCATCAAGGCGGGTGCTTTTAACTAATCTAGATTTTTCAATTTTCCTTACCACATCTTTATTAAGAATCGCATATTGACGCTTGTCGTTCATGATGCCACCACTAAAGAGAAGATCGTAGCCTAAGTCTCTGGCCGTCTTATAGTCTTCGGCTGTTATAGTTTCAATCAGCTTGTCACTTCCCAGGACATCCTTAATATTACCAAGGCGTGCCTGCTCATCGATAATTAGTTTATATAAAGTTGAACCAATCCCCCGCTCCTCCAGTCTATTTCTAAATAAGCGATTGTAATCACTGCCAATAGAAATCTGTAATAGTTCGTCGTTGGTATATTCTTTGTTAAAAAAAGGATTAATTTCTTCTTCCACTTCTTCTTCATATGTCTTCACTGCCTCTTGATAGGAAAGATTGCGTGTAACCATGTAATAGGACAAGGCGTCTGCTTGATTCTTGATTTCAAATATCTTCTTCTCCTCACACTCCGCCTCTAACTCCTTTTCAATATCTTGTACCTGCTGAGAATTTTCTCCATCATACTTCCTTGCATACTCCTTAGAATCGGTAGCATAAAAACCATAGTACTCTGGCTTCGAAGAGGCTGTTCCTTTATGCTTAATCACCTTTTTCATTTCTTCGTTGTTCCTGTCGATGGAAATATTATCACGCGTTATTCCCGTAAACCCACTGCCGTGCCACAAAACGAAGCCAGCCACTTCTTCCTCAAATTCTTTTTCGGACTCAATACCGCCTTCTTGTTCTATCTCAGGTTCCTTTTCAGCCTGACTTTTGTGAAACAATTTTTCTAAATTTAACATAGGTTTATTATTACTTTCTCCTATCATTATACCCTATTCATTAACATATGGCACGTAAAGTGGATACGCATATAAATTGACTTTTACGCTTAAAAATGCTAATATTATCTGCGCCTTTTGATATTTAAATATAAAATAATATGGACTATAATAAACTAGCAAGCGAAGATGTTATTAAAAAAACGGTCGCTGCCCTCGAAGACAGAGGCGTCGAAGTTATTATCGTCGATAGTGCTGAGAAGGCCTTAAAAAATATCATCAGCCTGATTCCTAAGGGTTCCTCTATAATGAATGGTTCCTCAACCACTCTCAGGCAGATCGGTTTTATTGATTACCTAAAAGTGGGTAATCATAAATGGAATAATCTGCATGAGGCAGTCTTAGCGGAAAAGGACGAAACAAAGCAGGCGGCCCTGCGCCAGCACTCCGTGCTCTCCGATTATTACTTAGGGAGCGTTCATGCGTTAGCCGAGACTGGTGAATATCTTGTCGCCTCAAACACTGGTAGCCAACTTCCACACATTGCCTACACTTCCAACCATCTAATTCTTGTTATCAGCACGAAAAAGATAACGCCAACTCTTGCCGATGCCTATCGTCGCCTTACCGAACACGTCGTTCCCCTTGAAGATGCCCGGATGCAGGAAGCCTACGGGTTCGGGACTCAATTAAATAAAATTCTTGTCGTTAACGGAGAAAATTCTTCGTCCGGACGAAAGATTGTCATGATTTTAGTTAAAGAAAATCTTGGCTACTAAATTATATGGATAAAGAAAAAAAGAAATCAGCCCAACCTGGTCTTTTATCATTACTAAAACCGTATCGCGCCTTAATCCTCCTGCTAATTATCCTAGCCATCGCTGCCAACGGACTAACTCTATGGATACCACTATTACTCGCCCAAGGCATCGATGGTTTTTTTAGTGGCGAAAATCTCCGCCCCATCTACATTCAATTTGCCTGGGCTTCGGCGGGCATCTTTCTCCTGACTTTTTTACAAAACATTGCTCAGACCTACGCGTCTGAAATTGTGGCCCGCGATTTGCGCAATCGATTATCCGAAAAGATTTCCAACCAGAGTTTCGCATCCGTACAAACCATCACTCCCGCTAAACTGCTCACCAATCTCACGGCTGATATTGATGCGATAAAGAACTTTGTGGCTTTTGCCGTGGCTCAGATTGTAATTTCCCTTTTCCTGATCCTTGGTGGCAGCTATCTACTCATCGCTATTGACTGGCGACTCGGCCTAGCTGTGCTCTCCATCCTTCCTCTCATCGGGCTCGCCTTCGCTATTATTTTCGGCAAGGTAAAGACTTTGTTCACTAAGGCTCGCGAAGCGATTGATTGGTTGAATAAGGTAATTAACGAGAGTATTTTAGGCGCCGCTTTAATTCGGGTCGTCAACTCTCATGAAACTGAGCACACGAAGTTTTCGGCGGCTAACACCGACGCAAAGGATGTTGGTATCAGGATTTTAAAGCTATTCGCTGCCTTAATTCCGACTATCACCTTTTTGGCGAATTTTGCCATCCTCATTATTCTCGTCATGGGTGGACGCTTCATCATCCAAGGTTCTCTTACCTTGGGCGAATTTGCGTCCTTCAATAGCTATGTAGCCATTCTTATCTTCCCGGTGCTTATTCTTGGTTTTGTCAGCAACATCATCGCGCAGGCTCAGGCTTCATATGAACGCATCGTTGAGGTTCTCACCGCCGCTGATCCAGCCGAGGAAGGCACAATCACCACCCCTTTAACCGGCAGCATTCAGATTGAGGGCGTTGATTTGGTGTTCGGGGAAAAAAAAGCTTTAAAGAAAGTCAGCCTCGATATCAAGGCCGGTACTCGGGTCGCCATTATTGGCCCCACCGCTGCCGGCAAAACCCAATTACTCAATCTCCTGGTCGGACTACTACCACCCTCCGTTGGCCACATCCGCTACGATAACCATGATTTAAGTGAGTACAAGAAAGAAGAGCTATATAAACAGGTAGGTCTTGTTTTCCAAGACAGCATCATGTTCAACGTCAGTCTGAGAGAAAACATCGCCTTCAATACTGAGGTGAACGAAGAGGATTTGCAGAAAGCGATTAGGACGGCAGAACTATCAAACTATATTGCCAGACTCCCAAAAGGTCTTCATACCGTCGTCTCCGAGCGCGGACAAAGTCTTTCGGGCGGACAAAAACAACGAATTATGTTAGCGCGCGCCTTAGCCATTAATCCTAAAATACTCTTGCTTGATGATTTCACGGCGCGAGTTGATAATAGTACGGAGAAGAAGATTTTAGACAACATCGCTAAAAACTATCCGGAACTTACTTTAGTATCAGTCACCCAAAAAATTGCCTCCGTTGAAAGCTATGATCAAATCATCGTCTTAATGGAAGGCGAGGTAATTGCCTCAGGTAAACACCAACACCTCCTATCAACTTCCCCAGAGTATGTTCAGATATTTAACTCACAGCAAAGCACTGAAACTTTATGAAATATGATTTAGACCTAACCGAAGACGACAGCAAAAAAGGCCACTATTTTCAATCAGCCAAGAAAATGTGGCCACTTGTCTCGGTGGAAAAGAAAGTGATTATCATCGCCCTGCTTGCCACCATTGTCCACTCGACTCTTAGCCTCGCCGCCCCCAGGCTGGTGGCACATACCATTGATACCTACATTGCCCTCGGTAATTTTGGTGGTGTCCTGCTGTTTGCCGGCATCATTCTCGTAATCTATCTGCTTGGCCTGGCGACGCAATATGCCCAAATCCGCATCATGGGCGAGGTTGGACAAAGAGTGCTCTTCCGCCTCCGCAGCAAGATATTTAATAAGCTGCAAGAATTGCCAGTCGCTTTTTTTAATCAAAACAAGGCTGGTGACTTAATTTCGAGAATTAATAATGATACTGAGAAAATAAATGTCTTCTTCTCCCAAGCCTTAGTGCAGTTTGTTGGTAGCCTCTTCCTTATGACCGGTTCGGCGATTTTCCTGCTCAGTATCAATTCCCGCCTCGGTGGAGCCACTCTCACTCCCGCCATCTTCTTGCTCGTTATCACTTTACTCTTGTCGCCCTGGGTAAAAAAGACTAATTTAATTAGCGCCCGTACGCTCGGTGGGCTCAGCTCGGAAATCCAAGAGAGTCTCAATAATTTCAAAGTCATCATTGCCTTCAACCGTCGTGATTTCTTTAAAAAACGCTTTCAAGAGGTGAATAAGAAGAACTATATTGCCTCCATCATCGCCGGGGTCGCCAATAATACCTTTGCCCCCATATATGGATTAGCCGCTAATGCCGGACAACTTATCATCCTTATCTATGGCATTATCCTAATTGGCGAAGGCATGTTCACGGTCGGCTTGCTCATTAGCTTCCTGATGTATGCCAACACCTTCTATGGACCTCTCCGTCAGTTAGCGGCGCTCTGGGCCAGCCTCCAAGCAGCTTTAGCGAGCTGGGATCGCGTTCATGACATCTTAACTCTCGAAAGCAATCTACCGGTATTGCCAGAGCTAAAAACTGGTGAAACCAACAGCCTCCTCACCTTCAAAGACGTCGAATTTCAATATAGCGAGAGTGAGAAAGTATTACACAAGATTAATCTAAACTTCGAAAAAGGAAAAACCTATGCCCTCGTCGGCCCAACTGGCGGTGGCAAAACCACCACCGCCTCACTTATGGCCCGCCTATATGATCCTACCTCTGGTCACATCTATTTCAATGGCCGCGATATTCGCAGCTTGAGTCACGAAGAAAGAACAAACAAGATTGGCTTCATTTTACAAGAACCGATTCTCTTCTCTGGCACGCTGCGGGAGAATATATTGTATGGTAATAGCAATTTGATTGAGGCAGATAAGGAAAGACTTAGTGAAGTAATTGCGCGCACCGGTATCGACAAAATTATCAGTCGTTTTGAACAAGGTCTAGAAACACCATTGCTCGCCAATGGTGATGCGGTCAGTCTGGGACAGAAGCAATTAATCGCCTTTATCCGCGCCGTTCTCCGTGAGCCCGATTTACTAATCCTTGATGAAGCCACCGCTAATATCGACACCGTAACCGAAGGTCTACTTGAAGAAGTATTGAATAAGCTTCCGCAGAATACAACCAAGGTTATTATCGCCCACCGCCTTAACACCATTGAAAATGCCGACGAAATCTATTTCATCAATGCTGGCGAAGTTACCCCTGCCGGATCAAAGGAAGAAGCCGTAGAACTCTTACTCAATCGTAATAGCCAGAGTTAATCATCAATAAATAAAAAAGACCGGTAAAGGTCTTTTTTATATCAACTAAGTCTCTAATCTTGAATCAAGGCAATACTTATTATCCCGAGAGCGATGCCAATTTTATTTATCAAGGTAAGGTTGTCCTGAAAATAGAACACACCGACTAAAACAACGATGATGAGGTTTACGATCGTGACAATGGAGATGGCTTTCGAGAGAACTTCATGTTTAAGCGCAAAAGCCCAAAGGATGACGGCGCCGATGTAGAGGATTAGGCCGAAGAAAAAAATTAAATTCTTATTGTCGAGCGCCCATTTCTTTAGAAAAATGTCACCGCTAGCCTCTAAAACGGCAGCAGCAATTACTAAAATAAAGAATAATTTTTTTGTATCCATATTATCGCAAACGGAAACTAGCCTTGACGGTCACCATCACATCCTTTTCGATAGTAGAAGTATCGTAGCTACCAAAATCGGAAACTTCAACTGAGTTTGGAGATAATACCTGAACAACTCCGCTTGAAGCAGCCTCTACGCTACCAACGCGACGACCAGTCCCTTCCGCAATCTTCTCTGCCCTCGCCTTCGCATCTTGAATTGCTTCCGTCAACAACGAAACTCTCAAATCGGGTAGTTTAGAATAATAGTATTCTAAAGATTGAACTGAGACTATCCCGCCTTGGGAAGCCAGTTCGGGAATTTTTTTTGAAATTTCGGTTACTTTCTCCACGTCATTAAGTTGTACCGAGATTGTTTGATTAAGCTGATAACGCTGTGGCGCACCGTTTTTGTCGTCCCACATTTGATTCATGCTAATTGGACTCTGAATAATTTGAGCATCTTCTGCGCCCAATCTTATCATCATGTCCTTCACTAACTTCAATTCTCTGGCCATGTTGTTATAGCCTGAGGCGAGGTCGGTCTCAAAAGCTGTGCTGCTGATAGAAACAGACAACTTTGCCTGATCGGAAGTTACCCGCGTTTTTGTTGAACCAGTAACAGATAAGGAATCATTATTGTTCATGACCGTTTGAGCGGAGTAATAAAAGCCGCCGAATATTAAGGCACCGATGACTAAGGCCACACCTGTGATGATGGCCGGTAAAACGCGTGATTCGTTCATATAATTATAATAGTTTATATATGTATATTATAATCCCTTCAATAGGCAAGGTAAATAGGATGATATAAAAAGAAAAGGACCTTTAAATAAAGGCCCTGTTTACTGTTTCTTGTGTAGTTCTATCCGAAATAGCGTAAAGCAATTTCTTTCTTGCTAATTTTATCAAGAACTTTAGTTTTTGCTTCTTCGATTTCGGCTCGCCGAGCTTCTAGGCTTGATAGCTCTTGTTTCAATCTTACGATTTCGTCACGAATTTTACCCATTAGCTTCTCTCTAGCTGCAGGAACATGAGCTTTATAGTCTATTGGTTGTCTTGAGGGTAAGAGAGCCAGAAAGACGATAGCTGCGACGAGGAGCGCAAATATTGATGGCATTATCACCATCCGGGTATCACCCCAGGGGGCAAGCAAGAAATATACAAGGATTAGTAGCGCTACCGCTAAAGAAGAGGTTACAGTCAAGAAAAACGGCATCGTTCTTTTCCTGGCGGCATTTCTGGCTTGTTTTTTCGCCTCTTGGATGACTTCAGGATTCAATATAGTATGTCCCATGACAATTGCTATTAGGTTAAACATTTAATGAGCTACCCCTAAACTACCAAGTTGTATTGGATTTGTAAACACCACTACTTTTGGACTTGACAAACAAGACAAATTAATGCTTAAATTAGCGAATCACAATCCGTTCATTTTTAAACCAAAACCAATAGAAGTCATGACACAGAACAAAAATTTTGCATTGCCCGGCAACCCCCGGTATCAACCCAAGAGTCTCGTCGATTATTTCGGCTACGACAATCTATACACCTTTGTCGGTCAAGTGGAATTTGTTGCCCTCAAGCACATAATCACCGCCCTCATTGATCTTGATTTAGCGGACAAAAGCCTCCTTAAGAAAATTAATATCAAGGCTTTCTCCTCACTCACTACCACAGAAGTCGACGAATACGAGCGGAAAGTAACTAAGCACGATATCCGTGCCTTTGTACAACTGCTTCGTCCTAAGCTCGATCCGGAAGTATCACGCTATCTTCACATCCTGCTCACTAGCTATGATGTGATTGATACGGCGGCGGCTCTGCGGTTCAAGGAATCATATGAGCACGTCATTCGGCCAGCCGTGGAAACGCTACTGCTTGAACTCTGTGCAATGATGAGAGAAAATGCGTCAGTTTTGCAAATCGGGCGAACTCATGGTCAACATGCCGTACCGATCACTGTCGGCTTCTGGCTCTCAACCATAGCCAACCGGATTATGAATAACCTTATGGACCTCGACAATGCGTCGCGCCGACTCGTTGGCAAAATCGCTGGACCAGTTGGTGCCTATAACGCCTACGTTGCCCTAGGTCTTGATAAGAAGTATCCACCGCGTATTTTTGAGAGCATGATCCTGGCAGATCTTGGCCTAATCGCTCCTCCGGTTAGTACGCAGATAGTACCACCAGAGCCACTAGCCAATTTCCTTTTTGCCGCTGTAAAACTCTCAGCGTCACTCGCACAGTTTGCTAATGATTGTCGTCACTTGATGCGTACTGAAATCGCTGAAATCAGAGAGGAGTATGTCCAAGGACAGGTTGGCTCATCGACCATGGCTCACAAACGCAACCCGATTGTTTTCGAGACCATCGTTGGCGCCTGGCTAAAGAACAAAGCAGAGTTCAGCAAAGTTATGGACACGATGATTTCAGAACATCAACGTGACCTAACCGGCAGCTCACTGATGCGTGACTTCCCCACAATCATTATCAATCTGCAAACACAGCTTGATAATCTATTACGGAAAAATGCAGATGGAGAAACTTTTCTAAGCCGCGTCAAAATCGACCGAGAAGCACTGAACACAAACTTTGAGCAAAGTGCTGACGTCATTATGGCTGAGCCCATTTACATAGCCCTACAGTTATTCGGCTATGAAGGAGATGCTCATAAGTTTGTTAATGAAGTTCTACTGCCCCAAGCGAAGGATCGTCAAACTGATTTAGCTGACATGCTTATGCTAATTTCCTACGATGACCCCAAACTCAAGAAAGTCGTTGAAGCTATGCCATCAGAAGCTTATGAAAGCTTATTTCATCCAGAAAAGTACACAGGCAAATCAGAAGAAACTGCCCTGCGCATCGCTACTGACATCGAAGAGCAAATTAACACACAAGAATACCGAGCTCAATAACACAAAGGCTGTCTATATAGACAGCCCTTTTTTTATTCAATAAAAAAGAGCTTTAATATACAAACATTGTACATTAAAGCCCTAAGCATACGAACTTCACTTTCGCGATTAATTTAAATTTTGCGGTATTTCAATTTCTGGTTTTAATTCTACGGGTGACAATTTTGGGATAATCGTTAATTCAAGAATTAATACCGTATGCTTTAAACAGCCAAACTGTTCGCTGAACATTTTTGCTGCTTTGAGCATAAGATTAGCGCTTTCCTTGACCACTTCAACGTCTTTCGCTGACAAAATATTGACGCCACTGTAAACACATAAAGCGGTCTCAAGCAGTCTTTGAGTTTCTTCGTTGCCCTCACTAAGCATTTTCAAAGAATGGGCTTGTTCATGCAATAAATTTATCCAGGTACTATACATTTCTTTAGCGTGGCCGGTGGGCTCTATTTTTTCCTCAATCTCGAATTTACTAATTATGGATTGGACGGAGTCATAAAGCTTCAATGATTCGATGGATGCGAATAAATCTTTCGCTGAATTAAGTTGACCAATAATGGCATCGGTTCGTAAAGAGGTATTAATGGACTCGAGCCTCTCCGAGAAGCTCTTCACATTGTGGTAAGCAGTTATTGTTTTCATCTTAAAAGTTTTTTGATGGTTATACTATTTGGTTGATTGCTAAATCCGCCTTTTACCGACGGACCTGGTAATCAATCAAATTAACCATATTTTTAAAGACCTTAAATAACAAAAAAGTGTACCATATCGGTACACTTTTGTCAATATGCGGAGAGAGAGGGATTCGAACCCTCGATGCCGGTTAAGGCATACCCGCTTTCCAAGCGAGCGCAATCGACCACTATGCGACCTCTCCTTTTGGTATCGCTACCAAGATAACACTATTTCAACTGTCTTTCAATAACCTGCTTTAAACCCTCAATTTCATCGCCATTGGAATCGGTAAAGGCCTCATAGGGACGAGCACCAACGATCATTTCATCTCCCACAAACACTGTTGGGGCGCCAGTTACTGAGAAATTAGCAGCTCCGGCTACTAACCCCTCTATCTTTTCCTTTTTTTCCATATTAGTCAAGCATGCCGCAAACGCTCCCTTCTCTATCCCAACCTCTTCCGCAATGCGACTAAACACATCGCCATTTAACTGCTCAGCACGTAAGGCAGTGAATACTTTGGAACGATAGTCGGCACCCTTGCTGTTATTTTCAGCCGCACATAAGACCGCTTGAGCCGCCTGAGCAGATAGCTCCGATGAGAGAACATTATATGGGCGATAGACGAAGTTTATCTTTTCTCCAAACTCAGCGCGGGCCCGTTCGAGGGTTTCAGCGAACTGGGCACTGTAAATGTCGGCGTAATCTTCATAAACGATGACATCAAGCTCCTCTCCTCCCGGACCAACCACAAAATCGCTCTCACTTTTCACTGGCATGTTGGCGGCAGCAAAGCTTTGCTGCTGACCATTTTGTTCGAGCCCCAATAAATCTGTGGAAGTTTCAGCTCCTTTCCTAGATTCAATATCGGTGTTGAGGAATAGAACGAGAAAGAAAATAGCGATGGCGCCGACAGTAAGAAAGGCAAGGATTTTGATTGATTTTTTCGCTTCCATAGAATATAGAGCTCGGCCGTATTAGATAACAGGCTGGCGCTCAAAATAATTATTAATTTTTTCCACTACTCGGGCGACATATAACACCGTTTCTTCTCTTTCCGACGCACCAATAAGTTGCAAACCAAAAGGCAAGTCCTTCCTTTCCTCATTTACAAACCCAGCCGGGACTGAGATGGCGGGTAAGCCAGCCAAAGAAGCACCAGCAAGATAGATATCTTCAAGATACATCGCCAAAGGATCGCCTGATTGAGCCCCGATTTTGAAGGCTGGATGGGGTGAGGTTGGCGTCAGAATAATATCAACTTGCGAAAACGCCTTTTTAAAATCTTCCTTGATATTTTCTCGCACTAACTGCGCTTTCTTATAGTAGGCGTCGGCATAGCCAGCGCTTAAAGCAAAAGTACCAAGCATGATGCGGCGTTTCGCCTCTGGACCAAAGCCCTGCCCTCGATTCGCCTTATAGAAAGCCTGTAAATCGTTTGCACCGTTAGCAGTGCCGCCCCAACCAATACCATCAAAGCGAGCGAGATTAGAGCTGACCTCACTTGGAGTGATGACATAGTATACGGGCACGCTATATTTATTATTCGGTAATTCAATTTCGGTAATAATAGCCCCTGCTTTTTTCAAATTTAAAATTGTATCCAACATTGTCTCTTTTATCCGCGGATCCAGACTGCCCTCAAAATAGGCGGGCACAACACCGATTCTTAAACCATCAATTCCCTTCTCAATCTTTTCTTCGTAAACAGGTACTTCGGACTTTAGTGTTGTGGCATCATACTTATCATTCCCCGAAATTACAGACAATACCATAGCGGCGTCCTCCACCGTTCGTGTCAGTGGGCCAATGGTATCGGTTGATGAAGTCATTGAAAGTAATCCGAAGCGGGAGACGCGGCCATAGGTTGGTTTTAATCCCACCAAATTACAAAAACTTGCAGGCTGACGAATGGAGCCACCAGTGTCAGTTCCTAGAGCAAAAAGGCATAATCCAGCCGCTACCGCCGCTGCACTGCCCCCAGAAGAGCCACCAGGCACGCGTTTGTCATCCCAAGGATTCAAAGTTGGTCCAAAGGCAGAATTTTCGGTTGAGGAGCCATGAGCGAATTCATCTAAGTTTGTCTTTCCCAACAAAACCGCGCCCGCATCTTTGAGACGAACAATGACAGACGCATCAAAAGGAGCGATATAATTTTCCAATATTTTTGAAGCAGCTGAAGTTCTTAGACCTTTGGTCATTAACAGATCTTTAGCAAGATACGGTATGCCCAATAAGGAGCCACGCTCTCCAGAACGCAAACGACGATCAGCATTCTCAGCCGCAGCCAAAGCGCCCTCCTCGTCTATTAAAAGACAGGAATTAATCTTAGAATCCAAAGCCTTAATTCTATTTAAACAGGCGCGCGTCAATTCGACGGCACTAACATTACCCTGATCAAGTTCCCGACGAGCCTGAGCGATTGTAAACATCCTTCCGTCCATATTATTTATAAAACTCTTTTTACTTTAACTAAACCTCCTTCTCTTTCTCCCTGCGAGAGTGCGCGTTCTCTTTCCTCTTCCGACCAATCAAGGGCTTCGTCTTCTCGCCAGATATTATGCAACGGCGCATCGGCTATAACCTCGCCAGTTGGCGCATTTTGGAGTTGATCAATATAGGCAGTAATAGCAGATAATTGTTCGCCATAGGTTTTCAGCTCGTCGGAAGTGAGTTCCAGGCGAGCTAAATTGGCGATATGTTCAATGTCTTTCTTTTCAAACTTCATTTGATATTTATCTTTATTTTCACGTATCTTCAGGGGTGTTTTGCTATGCTATTTTCATGGGCCCGGGAATGGTTCCGAGCCAAAGTTGACGCTTGGGTTTCCGGGGTTCGAACCCCCGCGGGTCCACCCTCAATTTGACTGAAAATGCTAATATGGTATTATATCAATATAAGCGTCAACTTTGGGAACCATTCCGAAACCTATAAAAACTCCTCTTCCGTGGAAGGGGTGTTTTTATTTCCCTTCGAGTAACTTAATAAATTCTTGTTCGTCGATGACCTTCACGCCAAACTTTTTGGCCTCTTCGAGCTTAGAGCCGGGCTCTTCACCAACCACCAGATAATCAAGTGTCCGACTGACACTTTCCTTTGTTTTCCCGCCTCTGGCTTTAATTTTATCTTTTGCCTCGCCTCTTGTCAAACCACTTAAACTGCCAGTGAGGACAAAACTTTTGCCCTCTAAGTGACCGCTCGCGGCCTGTACAGCGGTTAATATTACACCGTGGCGTTCAAACTTCGACATGAGAGTTTCCGTGTCCTCATCATTCCAAAAAGTGTGCAAACTTTCTGCAACCACTGGCCCGACATCACCTAAAGACGCCCAATCTTCAATTCCGAGTGAGGCCGCCTTTCTATACAACTCTAGTGGCAATATTTCTTTAGAGCTCAGGCGCCGACTAATTTCCTCGGCCACCGTATTCGCGCTCTCCTCGCCAATATGCGAGATGCCAAGAGCATAGATGAAGCGACTAAGCGGCATGACTTTTTTAGCAGCAATCGCCTCAACTAATTTTTCAGCCTTCTTTTCGGCAAAGCGTTCAAGACCAAGTAAATCTTCTTTTCTCAGTCCAAAAATATCACCCGCATCTTCCATTAAGTTTTCGGTAACAAGCTGCTCAACAATGCGTTCGCCTAAGCCTTCAATATCGGCGGCACCGCGCGAAGCGAAATGAATCAGACGACGGAGAGCAACCGCATAGCAATTTTTATTTGTGCACCGCAAAATAACATCGTCCCCTTCTCGTCTGACATCGCCGCCACAGCGCGGACAATGCTTGGGGACGACAATCGGTTGTTCCTCGCCGGTGCGCAAATTACTTAACACCGAGATCACTTTCGGAATAACATCACCAGCTCGTTCAATAATAATGGTATCACTGAGCATGAGACCCAATCGCCTTATTTCATCAAGATTATGCAGAGTGGAGCGTCCAACGGTAACACCGCCTACCTTCACCGGCTCAAGAATAGCAGCCGGGGTTAAGGCGCCGGTGCGACCCACTTGCCAAATTACTTCCAGTAGTTTTGTCGTGGCCTGTTCCGCCGAAAACTTATACGCCATCATATAGCGTGGCGCTTTCCCGACAATACCTAACAGCGGCCACATTCTCATGTCATTATATTTCACCACGACACCATCAATGAAGAAAGGGAGAGTCCCCTTCTTCCCTTCCCATTTTTTTTGAAAGGCAAACACTTCCTTTAAACTTGCTGCCCGCCTGTTGTCTTTCACGCGCCTAAAACCGAGAAACTCAACCAATTTATCCGCTGCTTCGCGTGAATGCACAATTTCACCTCTTTCATAATCGCCAAGGATTAGGTCGTAGGCGTAGAAATCGAGTTTCCGTTCAGCCGCTATTTTTGGATCAAGCTGTCGCAGTGACCCAGCAGCTCCATTTCTAGTATTGGCAAGCAGCTGGCGACCTTCTTTTTCATATTTGCGATTCAATTCGGCAAAAACTTGTTTAGACATGATTGATTCGCCACGTACTTCAATAAGCCCGTCATCGAGGAGACGATAGAAGGCGTTTACGTCCTGGCCCACAATACCGATGCTTTTCAATTCTTCTTTTTCTGGACGACGAAGGCTAAGCGGAATACTCTCGATTGTCCTTAAGTTTAAAGTAATATCTTCACCGACACGTCCATCACCTCGCGTAACTCCGCGCACTAATTGTCCGCTTTCATAGACTAAGCTGCCCGCTAGACCGTCGAGTTTTAGTTCACAATAGTAACCGGGGTTATACCCAGCCGGAAAGCCAGAAAGATAGTTTAGGTTTCGTTTTTCCCACTCGCGCATGTCATCTTCAGAAAAGGCGTCATAGAGAGAAATCATGGGGTGAGCATGAGGTGCTTTCTTAAACTTCGCCAGGGCCTCCCCGCCGATACGCTGAGTTGGTGAGTCAGCTGTAATGAGTTCAGGAAACTCATTTTCGAGTTTAAACAACTCATTCTTCAGGCTATCTAAAGCCGCCGGCGAAATCGTTTCCCGGTCAAAAACGTGATATTGGTGGCGATGAAAACCAATCTCTTTCTTCAGTTTTTCTAGGCGCATACGCGCTTCT
This sequence comes from Candidatus Falkowbacteria bacterium HGW-Falkowbacteria-2, assembly GCA_002841655.1. Lineage (GTDB taxonomy): Bacteria > Patescibacteriota > Patescibacteriia > Patescibacteriales > UBA12465. The sequence continues at coordinate 15,609 of PHAH01000002.1, read as the reverse complement.
TTGATATCCATAACAACCTAATAATACTTGTATTATAGCACAGAGGAGCCGACAAAAAAACGCCCCTATGGAGGGGCGTTTTGAACTGTAGTTTGAAGATTACTGAGCAGCTGGGGTCTGAGTAGCTGCGCCACCCTGACCACTAGCCTGGTTGATGAAGTTCACAATTTCAGAAACGGCCTGGGTGTTTGAACCGGTAGCCTGCTCGAGCTGAGCCATACGAACGCTGCTGTTGTTAAGCTTGGTGTTAAGCTGCCAGAATAACATGATTAAAATGCCTAAGGCGAGACCAGCAATTAAAGGGAAAACTAATTCTTTTTTCATATTGTTTATTATTGTTATTATAAAAATTTATTTCTGCGCATCAGTTAAACTGGCATTAATAAAATTGACAAGACCAGAGACGGTCTGAGTGTCGGTAACGATTGTGGTTGTGAGCGTGTCCATTGTTTTCGCCTGACGGTTAACCTTATAGGACATATAACCGTAGACGGCCGCTAGGACGACAATCACGAGCACGGCCAACAAAGGGCCAACAGCTGTTTTTTTCATAGTTGAGCGCTGGAAGCGCTGGCTCTCACCAATCTGGCGAGATGGTCGCCGCTTCGTAGTTAACATAAATATTTAAAAATAATTTAATTACTCTATTATTATTGTTATTATAGCATATGTAATATTGGGGGGCAATAACATAAAAGAAAAACCCGCGATACTGTTGTAACGCGGGCTGTGGAGTTTTTGATTGTTCTTAGCGAACGATGAACTTCTCGTTGCCGAGGAAGTATACTCCTGGTTTAAGCTCTGAAATACTGAGCTTATTATTTCCCTCATGGACCATTATCCGCCTAAGTGTTGCTCCGGTGCTAGTTACGATTTGATATTCGCCGGATACTTCGCTTGAGAATAATAAGTAATCATCAGCTACAGAGTTAATCTTAACAAAATGCCTGTCTTCGATTCTTGAGACCGAATTGATAGTTGAGCCTCCTCTGAGGTAGATTGAATTCACGCAATCAATTGCGACTAACAGATTTTGATCTGCGTCAGAACGGATTTGGGTGATGGATTGCGGGAAGATTTCGATTGAAGATAGATCTTCAGTATTGAAGATGCATCCTTTTGTGCCGAGACTTCCTGCTGCCCAGATGGTATCCCCTATCGAAGTACAAGTGTTGAGCATACCTGGCGTCATGACACGCAGATATCTAAAGATGGAATTCTTATGCGACTGGTACCAGGCAGAAAAATTATCAGCGTAACCGCCGACAAAATACTGTTCGTCATCACACACCGCCTCCATTGGATATGGGATGTCAATTGCTCCCATCATATCCAGGTCATAAACGTTTGTTCCCTGCCAGTATGAATTATCTGGGGTAAAAACGAAGAAAGAGCTGCAGTCGAAGGCAATAGCGCCTACATCGACGGGAAATGGGCGCGAATACCACATATTGTCGATATAGTGATGTATTTGACCATCCCCCCAGGCAACGATGCCTGCGTCTTTGTCTGGACTAACAGCGATTCTTTGAATCAGCGGTAACTCAGCACTCCACTCGTCGCCAACCCCTTTATAAAGGGTGTTGCCTCTTAGTAAGAAAATGCTTTCGTTATAAATAGCAACTGCCGTTACCGGACCGGAGCCGGGCATAGGTACAGGAGCCCAATTAATTCCCGATGAAGGGATTGGTAGTGCCGCCTGATACAAAGTTTCATAAGAAGCAGCTAATACTTTATTAGCATCGACTGCTATTGAAATCATTGCTTCGGGTGTTTCGTATCTTTCCCATGATTGGGCGTTTGATACATTAGCGATTATTAGCATAAAAATCGCAAGAAAAGTGCAGTACAGTGTTGTTTTCATGATTTGGAGATTTTTTTCGTTATTTTCTGTGTGAACTGTGTTGGTTAATTCAATTGGTAATGATCGTAACTAACTTTATATATTAATACTAAATAACTAACTTGTCAAGCGGTAATCTTTATGGGCAATTTTCTGACGTTAAAAGACCAGCAGTAAAGGTTAACGTACAGTTTGTACCAGTGGAACCTTTTACAATCACTGCAACCGAGAGACCGGTAACCTCGGTCCCTAAATCTGTAACAATTCCTCCCTGAACATCCATACCCACATTGTGTGCATTACCACCGCTTACCCTCGTTTTGCCAGAGACTCCATTGTAGTAATAACCATTAGTCGAATTTATGTAACTATCAAAATTATAATATTGAGCATTCAAAAAACGCAAAGGTTGGTTGCCGCCAACCATAATACTTGAAGTCGAAATACCCATGCCGGCTTCACAAGATTCACTACTAACTGGACTTACGTAGATAGATGAAGCATTAATCATGCCACCGACCGTAAGTGCGGATGAGCAAGAGCCAATACCATTAAAACCCACAGATACAGTTGAGTTGTAGTTTCTTAAAAAAGTAGAAGGTGACCAGCCTGTACCTGTATGATATAAGGTCTGAGCAAGTCCGCCACTCGATAAGAAGGAGGGGATATTCATTGCTGCTAGGACGCCGGAATTATCAACAGTCATCAATCTTGTACCGCCACCGGCATAAACGGGGCCCGTAAAAGAAACTGATCCCGAAGCTTCAAAATTACCATTGACATGCAACTTCGTTCCCAGCCTCGGATTAGTTGTGCCAATACCAACATTATAGGAAGTGGAAGTAGCGAAGAGATTAGAGCCACTTAGACCCCAATAGGAAACGCCGCCGAGTCCGGTGTTTAACAGTGTGCCGGGAATGGAAACAGTGTCGGTCACTGCACCGATGGTTATCGTCTTCGCCTCCGCCTTCAGGGCAATACTTAATAATAAAGGAAGGAGAGCGATTAATGGAAAAAATCTGTTTTTTGAGACAAACATAGTCTTTATAATAACTTATTATTTACAAACTAATTATATCATTATTCAATAACAAAAAATAGACTTCATTCTTAGTCTTTAAGGATATAATCAAGACGATTGACGTGATCAAGCCAAGGTGAATAGGAGGCATCCGCTTGAGGCTCTAAAAAGAGTCTATAATATAATTCTGAGCCTTCTTTTTCAAATGTGTGCCATAGATAGGGTCGAATAGCTTCGAACTCGCCGCCGTTGCTCAAATAGCTCTCATAATTACCGGCCTGAAGCAAGCCAAGGTCGGCAAAAACGGCCGACTTCACTGTTTCGTTCTTTTGTAAGTTAACATTCACCGAAGTAACCTGTCTCGCCCGACTATTATCAAACCCCTTATCTATAAATTCATGCATTTCATAAGCTCCACCGCGCCGAGAGACAATGGCTAGCCTCTTTTCGTTCACATCACTTATCGCACAAAGCATTTGCTCGGGCTGGAAATCACCTTTAAAGAGGAAGGGGCTAAAATCGAGCGCCCCACCACTATTAGCCTCATCTTGCGACCATATTTTAATAAATTTAGGCTTTCCCTCTGAGACGCTACAAATATAGTATACCGCCTCCCTCCCTGCTCCGGCTTTGAGAATCTGAGCCCTAAAGCCGCGGTCAGTCACGCGCAGCCCGAAGAAATTACTTATATCTTCTATCGCCCCGTTCCGGAAGCGGAAGGCTTTGCCGTCATAACCGGCGTAGAGAGCAATATAATCAGAGGCATCGCCCCCGAAGGCGATTTTGCCGCCTCCCCGTTCAAAACGGGGCAGGATTTGATGTTCACTGGCATCCGTAATGAGAGGAGTATAGGCGAGACCATCAAAGCGATATATCCAGCCTCTCTCAGCTTCAGTCGGGCCCGTTACGAGGCCAATGAGCCAATCGGCACCAAAAGAAGCCAGGGTAATATCACTAATTATTTCTTTGCTTAGGGCTGGTGGTAGAATCAATTCTTTGCTGTTAAAAAGAATACGATTATTTTCCGTCTTGCTCAGGCATCCCATCGGCAGACAGATTGAATCTTGATCAGTAGCATCGAGAGAGATGCCACAAAACGCTTCCGAGCAATCATTTTTCTTCGTAAGTTCATACACCGGAGGAAAGGTAAAGGCAGTGATGTTTTCATCCCAAAATAAATCAGTTTCCTGCTCATTGATATAACCAAGACCCGAAAAATTATCACCGAAGCTAGACATCCGACCACCCGCATCCTCTGCGTTATTTAGTGGTATAAGGGGCTCGGAATTAACTTCTGAGATATCAACTGCACGCACTATCTGCACCTCCTCGGAAATATCCTGCCGGAGTGAAATAACGAGATAAAGGTTGTATATCGAAAAAGCGGACAACAAAAAAATGATGCCGATAAATGGGAAGAGATATTTAATTGGTACCCGTCGATTCCACCACACCGTCTTCCGTTTTGAGCCCTTTTTTACAGGCATAAATCAAAAAATATTATAGTATTGTCTCTATATTTTAATACAATAACCAACGACTGTCTAATAAAAAACAACCACCCGATTCCGTGGGTGGTTGTTTTAAAAACATAATTGTTTTGTACTAACTATTTCACGATCATCTTTCCAGTTTCGCCGCGACCGGAGTGTCCGGGAACGTCGCAATGGAGAGTGTATTCACCTTTCTCGGAAGGGGCGTTGAAGGTAATAGCGCGAGTCTCACGAGGAGAAACGCCAACCGCAACGGCTGCTAAGGAAGGATTATCGAACATGAAAACGTGTGTGAAATCGTCATCAGAAGTGATAGCGACGGTGACAGGAGCGCCTGCATTTACAGAGAATTCAGCTGGGCTCCAACCTGCAGCGGAAACGCTTAATTTAATAACACTGCTAGGAAGTTCGGTAACGGCAACTGGAGGAGTCTGCTTTGGTGCTTCTGGAGACATTGGCACTGCATCATTTTTTACAGCCACACCTTCAGTAGTCACAACGGTACCGTCTTTTGAGATTGGGTTAGCACCAACAACGGTGATGGTTGCTTCCTTTAAAGCTTCAGGAACATTGATTTCCTCACCTTCAGCACCAGTGGTACCTTCAGGCATATAAGGCTGAGCATCTGCAGGAGCTTCGCCTGCAACCGGAGTTGCACCAGCATTTTCTCCCGGATTCTGTACTCCACCTCTGTTACTCATTAAAGCTGCTACCACGATGATAGCGACGACCGCGACCAAGCCCAAGATGATCATCATTTTCTTCTTGGACTCGCCTGCCGGCTTGTTTGTGTTGTCCATATTTTTTGCTTGGGGGTCGCCAGGTATACCGAGCGCCGCCAAAATGTTACCGGACTTTTTGCATATACGGCAAAACGTCCAAATTATAATGATTTGTATACTACTAATATTATACAGCAAAACCCTATCGGCATCAATCTATTATGAAGCTCGCTGGTTCTTCCTGGTCGGTCGCTCTGGTTGGCCATTGGCGCCAATCATGTCTCTTGCCAATTAGACGGAAGGAAATCTCAGCGGGACGGTCGGAACGGAAGGTGAGGCGTTCTCCTTCAATAGTATAATACACTTTTGCGAAAGAACCGTATGGGGTAATGAGTGCTTCAACATTATTGGCATTGAAATCTACAACCTTGCGCCAGACCCAGAGATCACTTCCCTCTTTGACCTTGCTGAAATCAATCGCCGCCTCATATTCAGTACCTACACTGCTTGAAATCTTAATGCGACCAACATATTCTTCGTTCACGCCACCAACGATGGCGGAAGCAAAGGTGGAATAATTAATACCTTTGATATTATAGAGCGGATCGATGGTGCCAACTGTTAGCTTGTTGATATTAGTAATATTGTTGCCGCCTAAATTGACGGAGCCGCCCATGGTGAGACCAGTGCTGATAGTCGCATTACCGACCACATCAAGATTGGCAGTTGGTGCCGTTGTCCCGATACCGACGCGGAGGTTGGTAACACCACCAGTGCCGTTCGAGGTTGAGTACAAACTTAACAGATTGTTGCCATCAACTTTCATGGTATAACCCTGTACTGAACCGTTTGGAGCGGCCGCTGTTACCGGCATATCAATGAAGGTCAATGAACCACCATCCTGAGCTAATTCCAACGGACCGATGAGTAAGGGGCTGCCAACTTCAATCTGATTAGCGGCATTGATACGGAACATGTTAGCCACGCCCGTGCCAGTGTTATCAAGCGCACCGAGCCATTCATTATTCGGAAGTGTTAATTTAGCTAAAGGATTAGTGACGCCAATGCCAACGTTCCAGGTGGTAGATGAGGAAGTAAGGTTCGAGCCATTTAAGACCCAGTAATTATTAGATGTTGCGAAAGCGGTTAAAGATGAGTCGAGGTATTCTTTAGTAACTGCCGCCTTCGGTGTGCCAGAGGTGATAGTAGCATCATTAATGAAGATATTTCCGCCCGACACATTAGTCTTAGCTGTTGTCGACGTTGTGCCAATACTAACCGTTCCATTGAATATAGCAGCTCCAGAAATATTAACATTTCCAGTCTGAGCGGTTCCAGGTGTTGTGGTCTGCAATCTTACGCCGGTTGCGCCGTTTAATATTTGATTCCAGGCATTCCAAGTTGCCGTACCAGAAGAGGTTCTAGTCCAAAGATTGCCGTTATAAGAATATGCGAGTTGTATAACTGGACCGCCACTTAGATCAGTAGTGGAGCCATAGTGACGCCAAGTCATTACGCCATTATAGGTGCCGCCGTCTGCCAGGCCATTGGTGGTGTTGGCCTTGAAGTCATATTTTATTAATGGGCCAAAATCAGTTGGAGCATCATTAACAGAACGCGTATCACGAGAAACCACTGAATATGAACTTCCCGTAGTATTTTGATTCAATGTAGGAACATCTGAAGCCTGAATGGTATTTGCTACAAAGTTGGTACCGTTGCCTCGCAAGTATGTGCCAGCAGACGCAGTTGCGTTATTTACGCGATAACCAGAAGATGCAGTGATGACACCAGTGACATCTAATTTTTGCGACGGCGCTGCATTACCAATGCCGACGTTATAGGCAGTAGAAGTCGGGGCTAAGTTCGTTCCACTCAGTCCCCAGAAATTTGTCGTTGCTGGAGGAATTACAATAGCATCAATCGCACTATCTAAATATTCCTTAGTGATAGCAGCCTTAGGTGTGCCAGAAGTAATACTGGCGTCATTAATGAAGATATTGCCACCGGAAATATTAGTCTTAGCCGCGATTGAAGTTGTACCGATGCTAACTGTGCCATTATTCGTAAGCCTCATGTATTCAGTGCCGGCAGCGCTGTTATTATGATGCTTAAATACAAAATTTGATAATCCATTACTAATTCTTTGGGCGCCAACAGACCAGCCATAATTAACCGCGGAACTTGCACCATAGGTGATTCCGACAAAACCAGTGTTGTCTACTGCATTAGCCGCCCTCAACTTGATATGAGGATTTGTGAAAGATGTTCCGTAATCAGACATTCCTTGCTCAACCGCCAATCTACCATCAGGTGCAGATGTGCCTACTCCAACGTTGCCGGAAGAAATTACATTTAAACCATTAACTCCTCCAGCGATTAAGGATAAAATGTTTGCGCCCGCCCAACCAATACCAGTATCCGGGTCGTTTTTACTTGGGGCTATATTTGGATTTACTGAAGACGGAGTTTCAAATAGTAATGAAAATCCATCTGTAGCCTTGCTATTCATTTCTGATGCTGCCCATCTCATCTTTCCGGAACCTGCAATATCAAAGTCCAATACATCGTCAACGGCCTCATAAAACCCGGTATCGCCATCACCAAACACTAAACCAGTCGCTAAACTCCCCGTGCCACCATTTAGATGTAATCTGCTCAATGGCGCCGTAGTACCGATACCGATATTGCCAGCACTGTCTATTCTAAATTTTTCACTTGATCCAATTCTAATCCTAAGATCATTATTACCAGTTGAACCGCCCAACGTGATATTCGCTCCATCATTCGTAACATTCCCTCCCGCTATTTGAATAGAACCATTATTAACTGTATTCCTTAAAACACCTGTATTACCAGCTCCATACAAATATACAAAACTATTAATAATTGTATCGCCGTTTACTTCTAGCTTACCCCCTGGATTCGTCGTCCCGATACCAACGTTCCATGCAGTTGAAGATGCATAAAGATTATTACCAGACAAGTTCCAATAAGAACTAACTGATAGTGATGAATCTACGTAACTTTTATTAACTGCGTCCGTACCCACTATTGGGGTTGCTACGCTACCAATCCTGTAATTACTAGCGTCAATACTATAGTTACCCGTGCCTACGACGGTTAATCTGGTCGCAGGTGAGGACGTACCAATGCCAACGTTTCCGCTACCCCCCTTAAAAACAACGGGATAGGCAGTGTTACCAAACATCCTTATATCACTCGCGGAAGCTCCGGCCCATTGAAATTCTACAGGGGCGCCGACCCTATTAATTTGCGCTGCGTTCCAGGCGATATAACCATCAGTAAATTGAGTTGCCTTAACAGTGCCTGATACATCTAACTTTTGTGTGGGGGCAGTAGTCCCAATCCCAACATTCCCAGTATGATCAATTATCATTCTGTTCTGAGCTCCAATGGCGTAGGAGTTGGTCGTCGCAAAATACATCTTAGAGCCATACGCCCCAGACCCTTGCACATAAATACCGGCATGAGTTCCATTAGTTCCACCGTTCCAAGTAATGCCATTTACGTAATCGGCTGTTGACTGACCATCAAAGTGCAGGCCATAGTAGGCGGCGGGCCCAGGTGTAGTCGTATTAAAAACAGCCTGATGATTAATCTGAAGCCTAGCGAGCGGGTTTGTCGTATTAATGCCTACATTTGTACCATTATTAAACAGAGTGGAGTTAGCAATCCAACTTGTCCCATTATGTCTTAAGGTCTGCCCGTTTGTGCCACTACCAACACCGCCGCCCGAAGCCGAGCTTACAGTTGAGTCAACATAACTCTTGGTTGCCGCGTGAGTGCCAGTTGTAGGAGTGCCTACTGTGACGGTATTGGAAAAATAACCTGTACCTAAATGGCCATCGAGGCGTAAATTATTAAGATTTGTACTTTTCCAATGCCCAGCCGCCAATGAAGTTTCGCCATTAACCCAAGTAAACTGATCCGCTGTATAGGTTGCTCCTTGACCAGACCAAAGACGAACGGTTGCGCCAAATTTCTGGAAATACCAAGCTTCATTACTGACACCAGCCTCATCACTAGCACCCAAGGCTATAACTAAAACGCGATAACCAGCGCCTCTATCTTCTAATGCAATTCTAACTTCTCTACCAAAACTTGATCTATTAGAGAAGCCAATATTGATCATGCTGTCAGACGCACCATAGGCATATCCAACGACTGTGAAGTCAATACTTTTTCCGGCATTATAATCATATCCGGTAATATCAATAGAAAACATTTGATTATGACTCGTCCGGATTGGTGTTACAAATTTAATAAATCCATTTGGAATGCTACCGTTATTCTGCAAGGCAATATTTTCAAAATAAACTCCGGAACCAGAAGCAAAACGAACACCTTTATTTACGGTGAGAGTATCTGTAAACAAGCTATTACCATCAACATGAAGTCTGGACCCGGGCGCAGTTGTATTAATACCTACGTTACCGGTTGAAGATTTAATAATCATGCTATTCGCCGGAGCTTGATTCTCAACACTAAATGCAACTAAGTCCCCATTGCTTCTAATTTGTGCGCCACCACCCGCAGTTAAATAAACATTTTTTACTCCATTTGAAGCATCTGTCAAATATGATGCATTATTGGTCGCCACCCATCTCCAGGTATTTGTGCCACCAGTTTGAAATAATTGAATACCCGGCAAAGAAGCACTTTCTACGCTCAATTTTTGTGCTGGGTTCGTCGTCCCAACTCCGACGTTGCCAAGATAGTCAATTGTCATCTTGCTATCCGAAATATCGACATTGTTAGCATCAGATACGCCATCTAGTGCAAAATGTAGTTTTCCTCTACTATTATTTGCAAAATCTGTTTGTTCAAAAAATATTCCACCCTTAGTGCGATTGTTAGCTACTTGATTTCGAACTCGAAAGCCCAGGCCGGCATAGGCACCATTTGTATCAGAGTCTTGCTGAATCAATAAGCCATAACCATTCCCTGTCTGCGTTACATCCAAAGCAACATTTGGATTCGTCGTCCCAATACCCACATTCCAACTCGTAGATGAGGCGAATAAATTTGTACCGTTCATCTGCCAGTATGTGTTTGAACCGGTTAAGGCACCGAGGGATGTGATATTGCCAAATTGATCAATACGGAATAAGTCAGAAGTGTCGGTAGCGTTACGAATGATGAAAGGTGAGTAGTTGCTGGTAATAATGCGCAGACCTTCGATATCAGTAGCAGCCTTAATATGCAGACCAGAGGAGGGATTAGAAAGGCCGACGCCGACATTACCGAGATTGTAATAAATCGAGGAGGAATTATTGAGCCATTGGCTATTGCCGTTCGTTATATAGGCCGCTTGCGCCTCGACGGCGACAACAAGAAATCCTATCAAGAGAAGGATTATTGACCATTTTCGATTTACTATGCTTTTGCGCATAAGGTTTTGATGGGCGGCATGCTGTTGCATGCTGCCCGTCTTACTTTCATTATAAGATATACCAGGCGTTAACTCCACAGAAGATATAAACAGAATTATAGGCTCCAGTTAGATTGAAAGTTGGAACACCGATAATCGGGGTCGTACCCTCTGGATCAACAATAATCGCCCTGGTTGGGTCTGCTTGTCCACTTTCATCAACCACAACAAAGAATCTTCCAGGGGTGCAGAGCGCGTTTGGCACGGTAATAGTGCGGTTAGTAGTAATGGAGCTATATCCGATTACATAATCGTCATCTTGAACAGTATAATTTGTATCAGCAACTGAGCGATGATTCATGACAATGCCACCAGCAACGTGTAATCTTGCTTGTGGGTTGGTTGTTCCTAATCCAACCTTCCCCGCCCCAGTGTCTCCATTCCAAATATTTCCATTCTTCGTTCCTGACCAGAGTATAGTTGAGTCAACATAACTTTTATTCACAGCATCAAGATTAGCTACCGGAGCGGCCACATTGCCAACACGATAATTTGTTGCATCAATACTATAATTACCGGACCCAAGAACTGTAAGGCGGGTGCCTGGAGTAGTGGTACCGATGCCGACATTGCCGGAACTCCGATTTACTACAAACTGGGGATTATTTGTATAACTTCCTGTTATAAATACATTATTACTAGCCAAATCAACACCAATAAAACCATTAGCAACTCCTTGATATAGAAACCTCAATCCAAAAGGATAAGTATAATTTGCATTACTGTGATTGATATCTATTAAAGTATTGGCAGGCCCCGTTCCAGTAAAATAAGAAATAACCTGATCTTGAGAAGATAATGACAGCTTATTAACTGGATTTGTCACTCCAATCCCGATATTACCACTGCTATTTATCCTCATCTTTTCAGTTATAGTGGCGCCAGCGCCTGTCAAGAAAGCGAGCTCAATTGAATTCTGCCCATCTCTATTAATGCCTTGTATAGACGCATATCTAGATGTATATGCTGAGGATGGAGCGAATCTAAGCTCTGTAGCGCTGCTTGTTGCAGAGGTAGGATTTACGAGATTAACAATCGGACCAATCGCCCCTGTTGCAGATTTTAAAACTTCGAGTAGCTGCCCTGGCGCCGTCGTTCCAATGCCGATGTTACCACTAACATCAATGGTCATTCTTCTGGCGCCTACACTGTTATCGTATATTCCAAAAGCGCCATCAGCAGACGAGGCAAAAAACATCCAATCCCTAGCAACGGTTCCACCAGACGTGGAGAGTCTTAATCTAGCTGTATCAGAAACGCCCGTGACTAAAAGGTCTCCTCCATACACGTGTAATTTTTGTGATGGGTTAGCAATTCCAACGCCGACGTTGCCAGAGTTTAAGTTCCATATGTTTCCGCTGGTGGATCCACCCCATAACGAAATGAGGCTGGAAGTTGCCGTTGCTATAGCGGAATCCATATAACTCTTATTCACCGCATCAAGAGGCGAAACAGCCGCGGCCACATTACCGACACGGAAATTACCTGCATCTATACTATAAGTACCATCGCCAATAACAGTGAGACGAGTGTTAGTAGTTGAGGTGCCAATGCCAATATTTCCATTAAAGAATGCGGTGCCATTTCGTCTTATCAGGAAATTATTATTTGCGCCCCCGTTAGTCGCGACTGCGACGACAGGATCGTGACTGTCTAAGTCCAGTTGAGTAGCTGCAAATCCGGCTGGAAGCTCACCATCAGACCAGTCAACAACCGACCATCCAGTATTTTGAGTATTATCATAAAGACAGAAGAAGACGTCTCCTGGGACCGTGCCTCCAATGTACACTTCAACTGCTGCCCCTTCATATGTGTCTCTCTCCACTATTCTGATTTTATCAATCAAACCTCCATTATAAACAGATCGCGTCTGTAGTGATATGGTGGGGTTATTGCCATATGTATATGATGCGTAAAAAGAAGTCGTTGAATGTTGTCCAGAGTCAGTATCTCCCACTGTAAACAACCCGTGAGCGCGTGAACCTCCGGATTGACCAGGCTGTACTGGCCCATTTGTTGCTATACGATACCAGCCCTCTGTGGGAACATTTGCGGTATGACATTGATTAACGTAATAACCGTTTGTCTTTATATCTCCATTAACCTCTAGCTTAGCTGAGGGATTAGTCAGTCCAATACCAACGTTTGTTCCATTGTTAAACAATGTTGAATTTGCCACCCAGGCTGTGCCGCTGTGACGTAACGTTTGTCCGCTTGTCCCAGGACCAACGCCTCCGCCCGCCGCAGAATCTACGTAGCTTTTGGTGGCGGCGTGCGTCCCAGCGGTTGGAGCACCCACAACAACCGTGTTAGTAAAATGACCGGTTCCATCTACATAAAGTTTAGTAGTGGGGGTAGTTGATCCAACTCCAACGTTACCATCGTAATTGATAATTAATCGATCAAGCGTTCCGCCGCCACCCGGGAGGGTTTGCTGTATCTTAAATGCAGGATTATTTAAATATCCCAAAGCAGATTCCATTTTCAAAGTAAAGGTATTTCCTAAATCCGGAGCACTTGTCCCTAAGATAATGCCAGCTGAGCGTGTGGCTGCAGTAGCGTCATAGGATTTAGCTATTCTAATAAAATTACTACCGGCTCCCGCAACACTATCAGTCATATCAATCTTATATGTCGGATTAGTTATGCCAATGCCGAGGTTGCCGGTGCTACCTTTTACAATAACAGCGTTACTTGTCCCACCCAAAAAGGTAATATCATCAGATTGACCATAATTAAAGTAAACACCAGACCCCGCCGCACTTTTGAAATCAAGATTTCCACCGCTATTGAAGAAAAATGTTTTCCCCGCAGCTGACGATCCAATGACATGTCCTGTACTATTTACATAAAATTTGAGAAAGCTAGCTGGGCTTGTGTATCCGTAAAGCGAAATTCCATTAGCGTCATCGGATTGCGCCACTGTAAATTTGGTCCCCGGATTCGTCGTCCCAATCCCAACGTTACCTGAATCGGCTTGCAGAATTAAGTTTGAAGCGCTATTCCCTCCAGCGTCAGTTGTCTGAATTTTCCCATATGTATCGCCATTAACGGCTCCAAAATCAAATCTAATTCTCGATCCGAGACTTCCAGAAACATAATCAGCTGTTGTCAACTGCAATACATTATTTGTAGTTCCCTTTATTTCAAATTTAACCTCTGGATTAGTAGTCCCTACTCCCACGTTCCAATCAGTTGAAGAGGCGAACAGATTATTGCCATTCAAACGCCATAGATTTTCAGCGTTTAAAGCACTTAGGGCGCTATCAAGATAATCCTTGGTAATTGCAGCTTTTGGTGTGCCTGAGGTAATTAAAGCATCGTTGATAAAAATATTGCCATCAGCTACAAATAGCTTTGAACTAGTAGCAGTGCTAGTGCCAATATTAATATTCCCAGTGTTTATGGGATATAAATGATTGCCGTTTGGTCGCCAATAGGTTGCCTGCGGAAAGCCTTGAGAGGCATAAACAATACTTCCCTGTGCAGGAGCAGGTAAAGTTGCAACCGGCGCTTGCCCGGAAGCGGCATTAAAATAACAGTAACTTGCAGAGGCGACACCCGTTGAACTGTATGAGGAGCCATAGCGATTCATCGGCGAAAGTAGATAGTGAGAATTCGGCGTCTTAAGGCGCACATATAAGCGCAGATATTTAGTACCCGTAGTTGTAGAGTAGACTAACATGGCAACATCGTCGGGCTGTAGATCGGTCTTTCCCATTAACTCTAACGTGTATGAAGGTACGGTGCCGTTAAACACAGTTGAATTAGCTACCGCCGGAAAGGTTCCTCTTAATAATATCTTAGCATCTTCGAGTTGTTCGGCTGTTTTTGTTACAGAATTAGTAACTTCTCTTAAATTTAATTCAACATTCCATGACTGACCATAGCGATAGGTGCTGTTATAGGCCATGTATATTTCACCAACATACTCCCACATGCCTGTCTTATCTGTACCATTGGAAATAGAGAAACCAGCATACGGTCCGTATGAGGAATAGGTTGCAGATGAAGCATTTCCAGACAGAGATCCTGAAAAAGTAGATGCATACACAGTATTAGTATTGAAGAATACACCAGCAGTTGCCGTCGTTAAAGCTGAAGACGTACGGTAATTATATGCATTAACAGTTTCACCTGGATTTAAACGCGCGCCCCATAGTGAAATGGCGGTTGTGCCATTTATAATACGAAAAGTCTTGTTAGCATTGGCGCTGGTGAAGTTCTGAGTGACACTATAAAATCGCCATTGAGTATCAACTTCAACTGTTTTTTCAGTGCCAACTTCAGTTGAACTATCAATTCGCAAAGCAATAGTCGAAGTTCCACTTTGGGTTCTGACCCATATGCCAGCAGACCAAATTCCTGTTGCAGTATTGGTGACGGTTTGCGATACATTAGCACTACTGTTACTACCAGCCGGAATATTTTCAGCGGAAACAACGCCTGACGGAGCAGCTACACTGTTTGAAGTAACCGCACCAATATCATTCTTTACCCAATTCGCAACAGAAAAGTCTTCAGTGTATAGTAAATAATTTCGAGACACACCCATGGAAACATGAGGAGTTTCGATAAAGCTGTTAACACGGAATCTCTCGTTATAGTATTCAGCCTGTAATGGGTCAAAACCATTACCGTATTCGAAACCGCTAGCATTATTGTCTGGATTAGTATTAATAGCCACGCTGCCGCGGAAGTCAGCGGTGCCTGTAAACAATGCTGAACCGCCAACATGCAACTTTGAAGTTGGGTTTGTAATACCAATACCAACGTTGCCAGAATTATTATTCCAGATATTATTATTCCCAGTATTCCAAAAAGCGATACTTGAAGTAGCGGTAGCGATGGTAGAGTCAACGTAACTTTTTGTTGCTGCATGAGTGCCCGTAGTCGGAGTCCCTACTACCACGGTATTAGTGAAATGACCATCACCATTTACAAACAACTTAGTCGACGGAGTTGTGGTGCCAATGCCAACGTTACCTGTTTCAAATACTGCTGACGGAAAGGCTGCGGACCCACTGTCGACCTGTAGTCTCGCTGCTGTTGTCATCCCGCTAGATATAGTTTTA